>ONIJ01000166.1 GCA_900317875.1 uncultured Eubacteriales bacterium | reverse complement strand
TTATATTATCTGAAATATACTTTAAAGGAGGTTTTACTATGAAAAATAAAAAAAGAATTGCCGTTCTGTTGGTTTTCTCGCTGGTCATCGGACTGATTATGTCTGCCGTACCGACCACAGCGGCATATCAAGACAGCAATTCCGCCTATTCACTAAAGGGTATGTCGAATTACTGCGCAAACACCGCTGAGTACAGCGGCGCCGAAAAAGGCACTCACACGCTGGAATTTGTCGCTCCCGCCGATTTGGATATTGTCAGCTTCCAGTTTGAGCTGTTCCGCGACACTTCGAATGCCTCCCTTGGTAATTATTCCTCATTCACGAAGCAAATGGCTTATAACCCGGCTGTCAGCGAGGACGGACTCACCGTTTTACGCGGCAGCTTTTCCGACATTAATTCGTACTCGGTCAGTAAAGGCGACGTTCTCCTCACCGCAGAAATCAATATGGACATCAACATAAGCGAAGCCGATTCGCGCGACGCGATCATCTGCTTTCAGGTATTGGATCTGCAGGTCAGGACTCCGGACGGCGACGTAGTTCTCATCAGAAACGGCACGATCCAGGAGCCTACGTATAAGCCTGAGCCTGAGACGGAACCCGAAACCCGGGACGGAACCCGGGATCCTACAGAGAATCCCACAGGCTACTGCACACCCGAAACCGAATTCTTCATCTTTGGTTATTCAAACTACTGCAAGGAAATCGAAAGATTCGGCGGCAGATTATGCGGAAGAGAACATTTTACCTTTAAGGCTCCCGATAATCTGAATATTATCAAAATGAAGTTCAAGCTGAACTACAACATTGATTACGATCACCCGTATGATCCCTCCGCCTTCAGCGACAAGGTTGAATACACGAAAAAAACCGATACAGATAATCCGTATTTGAAAGACAAATACTATACCGGAGGCAGCTTTGCTTCAAATACACCCGTTTCCGTTAATAAAGGTCAAACCCTGCTCGAATTTGACGTCACAGCCGGTCCTTTTGAGTATTTTGAAATGGGTGAATACGTGGATGACGAGCTCTGCTTTGAAGTTACCGAGCTCATTGTCGTAGAAAACGGCGTAAAAATGTATATCGTCAAGGACAGCAAGGTTCTCGGCGAGCCTGTTCCCTTTGAACCCGAAGTGCCCACAACTGAAACCGCTGCCGTGATCGGCGATGTAAACCGCAACGGCATTGTGGACATCGACGACGCGACTATGATCCAGAAACATCTCGCTGAGTTCAAAAACGCCGACGGAACTCCCATTATCGATATTGAAAATGAACAAATCAAACAGATCGCAGACGTTGACCGCGACGGAAGCATCGGAGTCAAGGATGTGACGATGATTCAGCAGCGCATAGCCGAGTTCATTGATTCGTTTGATTAAAACAGTTATCCCCTGCGCTTCCGCGCAGGGGATTTTTGATTAATGTGATGAATGTGCAATTTGTTTTTCGGCGGCGCAAATCAGCTTGCCGGCGCCGAAGATTATCATAATCTCGGGAACGCACTTGACAGCCTGACTGATGAGCCTTGAAACGAGCCAGGCATCATAGGACTTTCCGACATTTGCGCTGTAGAGCAGGAAAAGCCAATACGCGGCGAGGAAGGTTTCGACGACCAGAGTGTTGATCGCCCAGGCGATGATCACGCGCGGCAGGGTGATTTGATTCTTATAAAGAATTATACCGTAAATCATACCCGTAAGCGCTCCGCTGAGCGTAAAGCCCGGGAAAAATCCTCCGCCCGTAGGTGCGATGATGTACGAAAGGATGTCGCCCAGCGCTCCGACAAGCAGAGCGGGGATCGGGCCGAACATTGCGCCCGCCATAGCAATAGGCAAAAACGCTCCGCTCAGCTTGACCGCGTTGCCGAACATCGGCAGCGTGGCGTTCGCAAACATTCCGAGCACCACTCGAAGCGCCAGCAGCATTGCAATCATCACGAGCGACTGCAGTTTTTTTAATTCTAAAAAAGAATTTTTAAAAGTTTTTACAGGTGACATAACTCCTCCAAATTTCTGCGTTGCTTTGAAGGAGATAAAAAGGCGGGCATAGCGCCCGCCTTAAAAATTACTCTTCAAAGTAACAGCGGGATGCGAAACCGACATCGCAGGGCTCTCCCCCTTCGTCCTCGCGGCAACTCCCCGTCCGCAAAAGCACTTCACGCGTCAGCTTCTACTCTGTGAACTTTTCAACGACTTAATTATAACACGCTGTCGGTTTTTGTCAAGGCTTAAATGATTTTGGCAAAAATCAGCAGGATCAAAATCATTGTCGCGACCGCGAGCGCGGAAATGACAACCATAATAATCGTGTTTGACCTTTTGTTTTCGCTGTCGTTGCTCTCACGTGTCGGAAGCAGCTTTGACTTTCTCAGCGCCGTAACGACGCCCTTGTAGAGGAACAGCACAAGCGCGGCGTTGAGTCCGGCCTTGATAGCATTAAAGGGCAGCAGCAGAGTGGGCATCATCTTGACGACCATCTCGCGCGGGATCTGCATATAAATCGGCGTGATGATGTAGTTCCAGAGCAGCATAACCGCGATCATAGCCGCGGAGCCCGCGAGCAGGCCGATGATAGCGCGCGGCAGAGTCTTTTTGCGGTAGTAGATCACCGAGGACACGCCGACGAACATAGCGGAAGCCAAAAAGTTCATCAAAAGTCCGATAAAGCCCGTGTCGCTGATGGTCACCATCTCAACAAGGCAAACCACCAGTGAGATAATGAGTCCCACTACCGGATTGTAGATAAACGCAGCGATCGTGATCACGACGTCCTTCGGCTCATAGGTGAGGAAGCCTCCTACCTTTACGCGGAGGAAAAAATCCGCCACGATAGCCAGCGCCGTGAGCATTGCCATTACGCTCAGCATTTTGATTTTTTCGTTTGATTTTGTTGCCATATCAACAACTCCTTTAAAAGTATTAAAGGCTGAATCGAAGAAAAGCCCCGCTGCAAAACGCAACGGGGCAATCACGCGAATTCGTGCTGACAGAACAGCCAAAGCGCGCCTTCTTTCATCCGGACTTTAACCGTCGGTGCCTGAATTTCACAGGCTCGGCAGACAAAATGTCTGTTCGTGGACTTTAACCACCGGTGGAGAATTACACTCCGCCCCGAAGACAACCTTCCTACTTATTATATTACAATTTTATGCTATGTCAATAGCTGATGTGAAAAAATTATGCGTTGTCGATCGCGTCCCGGAGCGCCTGAGTCTTGTCGGTCTGCTCCCACTTTACGCCCAGATCCTCTCTGCCGAGATGGCCGTAAGCGGCAATGTCGTAGTACTGGGGCTTCTGAAGCTCAAGCTGAGTGATGATCGAGTTCGGACGGCAGTCGAACACCTTTTTGACCGCGTCAGTGAGCTGCTCATTGCTGTACTTTGAGGTGCCGAACGCATCGACCATAATCGAAACGGGCTTTGCTACGCCGATTGCGTAGGCGAGCTGAACCTCGCATTTTTCGGCGAGTCCCGCTGCGACAACGTTCTTGGCAATGTAGCGTGCGTAATAAGCCGCGCTGCGGTCAACCTTTGTCGGATCCTTGCCGCTGAAGGCTCCGCCGCCGTGACGCGAGAAGCCGCCGTAGGTGTCAACGATGATCTTTCTTCCGGTAAGACCGGCGTCGCCCACAGGGCCGCCGATAACGAATCTACCCGTGGGATTGACAAAAATCTTTGTATCAGCAAAAAGCTCGGCGGGAATAATCGGCTTGATGACATACTCGACCATATCCTCGCGAATCTGTTCAAGAGACGCCTCGGGATCGTGCTGAGTGGAAACGACAACCGTGTCGACGCGCACGGCCTTGCCGTCCTCGTACTCAACGGTGACCTGGGTTTTGCCGTCGGGACGGAGATACGGGAGAGTGCCGTCCTTTCTCACCTTTGTTAGCTGCTGAGCAAGCTTGTGAGCGAGCGAGATCGGGAGCGGCATAAGCTCGGGAGTTTCGCTGCAGGCGTAGCCGAACATCATACCCTGATCGCCCGCGCCGATCTGATTGTTTATGTCGTCCTCGCCGTCCTTGAGCTCGTAGCTCTCGTTAACGCCCATCGCGATGTCGGCGGACTGCGCGTCAAGCGAGGTAAGCACCGCACAGCTCTTGGCGTCAAAACCGTAAGCGGGATTATTGTAGCCAATATCGTCGATTACATTTCGCGCGATGGTCGAGATGTCGACCTGAGCGCTTGTTGAAATTTCACCCATAATATGAACCACGCCCGTTGTAACGGTAGTTTCACAAGCGACGTGCGCCTTGGGATCCTGTGCGAGAATGTTGTCGAGCACAGCGTCGGAAATTTTGTCGCAGACCTTGTCGGGATGTCCCTCGGTCACTGATTCTGATGTAAACAAAAACTTAGCCATATGATCACTCCTAAAAAAATATCGCGCCCTTCGACCGAAAGGCGCGCGAAACAACTCATCTTTCGGTTAATACCGCAGGATTTAGCACCTTGCAATGCAGGTTGCCGGACTTCAAAGGGCCTGTTCCCTCCGTCACTCTCGATAAGGTTTTATTCAACTGCTGACTATTATATATTATTGTTAAGAAAAAAACAAGAGCTTTTTTTATTTTTTTGACGCAAGAAATTGTATAGCGTCATTTTTTATGATAAAATAACGGTATAGCTTTAAATTTAAGGAGAATTGCCATGATTTATCACCTTCAAAACGAAACTCCCGAGGTTATGCCCCGCTTTAAGGGCGGCGAGGGAGATTTTATCGCTAAAATCCACTTTGACGGCCGCAACAAAATCATCCACGGCACCCTGCCGCCAAAGGCGACGATCGGAAAGCACACCCACGAGGGCGACAGCGAAATAATCTATATCTTAAAAGGCAGCGGCTCTGTTTTCTGCGACGGAGAGATTTTTCCGCTCGCCGCCGGCGACTGCCACTACTGTCCCGAGGGACACACCCACAGCCTGATAAACGACAGCGAGGAGGACTTGGTTTTCTTCGCAGTGGTGCCCGTTCAAAAGTAAAGGAGAATACGATGAAAAAAGCAACAGCTTTGATCTTGTCCGCGGCAATACTTATTTGCGCGCCCGCGGGCTGCTCGAACGGCAAAAGCAGCTCGTCATCCGAAGCGGAGAACTCAGCCGCAGGCGAAACCGTTGAGGAAACAACAAAGCCTGCGCCCGAGATCGACAAAACCGGCACCAAGATTTATTGGCGAATGGATTATAAAACCGACAACGTGACCGCGACCTTTATCAACAGTACCACAGGCGAAAAAAAGGAAGCAGGACTTGAGGTCGTGGACGAAACCGACGAATACAGAACCTACGCCTGCTGGGGCGACGCCGACAAATACAACAAAGTCTGCTTTACCTACAACGAAAAGTCCACAAAGGAGGTCGCCTTCAATAAGCTCGTGAGCGGCTGGCATAATTCGAGCCATTACGGGATCGTGCCGTACACCGAGGGCGGCGACGACAGCGAGTCGGTTTATGAAACCAAAAAATTCAATTGTATGGGCTACGAAAAAGAGGTATACGTCTGGACTCCAAAAGATTACGACGCAAATTCAAAGGACAAATACTCCGTGATCTACCTGTTGGACGGTCAGAATATGCTCAACAGAAAAACAGGCGATTCGGGAAGCTGGGATGTCGGCAAAAGCGTTGAGAGTATGATGGCGCAAAGCGGCAACAAGGCGATAATAGTCGCGATCGCAACGCCCGAATACACCCGCAACAGCGAGCTTGTCCCCGATTTCGGAGAACCCGCAACCGAGAAGGAAAAATATGATAAGCGCGAGGGCATCCCCTTTGCCGATTTCGTAGTTAAAACCGTTGTGCCCTACATCGAGCAGAACTACAACGTCTACACGGACGCCGAGCATAACTCCGTGGCCGGAAGCTCGCTCGGCGGACTCGAAAGCTTCTACATCGGAATGGAGCACCCCGAAAAATTCGGCACGATCGGCGCGATGTCGCCGTCGTTCTGGATGTACGGCTCCGATTTCTGGTTGGATTATGTCGGCAAAAAAGAGAAAAACAAAAACTGCCCCTTTGTATACCTGTACGCAGGAGGCAGCAATGATAACGAGTCTTACGCCCTTATGATGAAGCGCATACTTATTGCCGCGGGGCATCCCTCGGACAAAATGTTTTACAACGTTTACGACAAGGGCGCTCATCTGGTTCCGTATTGGCGCTACATCTTTCCCGAATTTTTGAAATATATGTTCATAAATTCCTGATCAAGACTCACAAATTCAATTGTAATATCGTCAATCCTTTCGCGGGCGCACACGGAAATCGTGTAGTCCGCGAAAATTTTTGTTTTCATAAAATATTCTTCGCCGTTCTCGCAGAAACATTCCGCGCGGACATCGACTGTTTTTGCCGCGCGGTGAAAGCCCTTGCCCATACATTTGAGCAGGGCCTCTTTTTTTGTCCAGAGTTCAAAAAATATCCCGAGCCGGTCGCAGCTTTTTTTAATCAGGTCAAGCTCGCCCTCGGTGAAAACCACCTTTCCGAGCCTGACGGGATCGCACTGTCTCATCTGCTCGATGTCGCAGCCGACTTCGGTTTTGCCCACTGCGAAAAGAACCCAGTCGCCGCTGTGCGAAAGATTGAAGCAAACTCCGTTTTCGGCGCGCGGCTTTCCGAATTCATCGGTAAAGATTTTGGTATCTCCCAAAAAGCAGCGCAGAAGCAGCCCGCCCGCCACACATCTTTTTCGGTCGGCGGGAAAGCGGTATCTCCCGGCTTTCTCGGCGCGCTCGGGCGAAATCCGATTCATATGTTCAGGTCTTACTTCGTTTATGTTTGCGAGAAAAAGCTTCATAATTTCAACTGCATTAAAATATACTGTGGTATGGCGGTCATTTTTTCAGCTTGTCAAGGCAGGCCTGACAGAGATGCTTGCCCTCAAAGGCGACGAGGTTTTCCTGAGAATTGCAGAAAACGCACTTTGCCTCCGCCTTTCGGATTGTGATGCACTCGTCGTCGGCATTTATCTGAAGAATATCGCCCGCGGAAATGTTGAGGTGTTTGCGAATATCCTTGGAGATGACAATGCGTCCCGCCTTATCTATTTCTCTGAAATTTGTGTAGATCATCTTATTCGCTCCCATTCTACATATTCTATCAACATTCTACCATTTTACGGTTGATTTGTCAATTATTCCCATCGCTTTTTATGAAATATTGTTTCTTGATTTGAAGGAATTTGTTTATGCTTAACTTTATCTGGAGTTTAATTGTCGTTTCGAGCATTATCTGCGCGGTTTTTCTCGGAAAAACTCAAAATCTGTCAAACGCATTCATCGACAGCACCGCCGACGCCGTGCAGCTATTGCTTACGCTCGCTGGCGTGATCTGTCTTTGGTCGGGACTTATGAAGATCGCCGAGCGCAGCGGACTGACCTCGGCTGCAGCGAAGCTGTTCGGTGTTCCGCTAAGAAAACTTTTTCCGAGACTTGAGCGGAACAGCGCTGCATTTGAGGCTATTTCGATGAACATCAGCGCAAATCTGCTCGGATTGGGCAGCACAGCCACACCGTTCGGACTGAAAGCAATGAAGGAGCTCAACAAACTGAACGGAGGCCGCGATACCGCGAGCGACGAAATGGTTATTTTTGTTGTGATGAACACCGCCTCGCTGCAGCTATTTCCCACAATGCTCGGAAGTCTGCGCGGCACCTACGGGAGCGCCGCGCCGTTTGAGATCCTGGTTCCCGTGTGGATCAGCTCCTCGGCGGCGCTGACCATAGCGCTGATCATCGCCTGCACAGGAAACAAAAGAAGGATTTGAGGTAACGCCATGGATTTTATTATGCCCGCGTTTGCGGGGCTTATTATCGTCTTTGCGCTGATTCGCCGCGTGCCGGTTTTCGACTCGTTTCTTACGGGAGCGCGAGAGGGCTTTTCGGTGCTTTATCAGATTGCTCCCACGATTCTCGGACTCGTTTTCGCGGTGAGTCTGCTGCGCACCAGCGGCGCGATCGACGTGATATGCTCGGCGGTGTCGCCGGCGGCTGATGCAGTCGGATTTCCGGCCGAAGTGGTTCCGATGGCAATGCTGCGCCCCGTGTCGGGCAGCGGAGCGACCGCGCTGCTTATTTCCGTTTTTGAGGACTTCGGTCCCGACAGCTTTGCCGGGCGCGTGGCGTCGGTTATCGCAGGTTCAAGCGAGACGACCTTTTACGCGACCGCTATGTATTTCGGCAGCATCGGCGTTAAAAACACGCGTCATACTCTTGTCGCCGCAATCGCCGCCGACCTCACGGCAATGATAATGAGCGCTTTTTTGGTGCGGTTGTTCTTCGGGTGACGCAATTATTCGTCTATTTTATCGAGATTTGTCCTTGACAACCAGTTTATACGAATTGTAATTAACAATGTGGAAAGATGAAAAGGTCCATTTTGTAAATAATGTCAAAAATTTTGCCAATTTTTGGTCATTACACTCAGAACAGGCTATTTTACAAGGCTGTTGTCAATACCGGGTTAACAGTTTTAACAGAGTTTTCAACATTATATTGAAAATAAAGAATTTTACGATTTGTATAACTTCGAAAAAGGAATTTTTATTCCGGCGTTTTAATTCTCATCAAAAATAATACAATTTTGTAATTTATAAGGGAGCAGTAACTTGGACAAAAAACTGATATATTTGGAGCTGGCGGGAAACGCATTCACGGCGGCGGCAGCGCTGTTTATGCAGCGGCTTTACTCATTGAGCGGCGGCGGACTGCTCGGAATAATGTTCGGCTCCGTAAACGCCAGCGCTTGGGAGTTCTGCAAAACCCTGCTGCTCCCCTTTCTGATTTGGTCGATGCTTGAAGCGATGATCATCCGCGTCAGGCTGCGCCGTTTTACCGCGGCAAAAACCGCCGCGCTCTACGCGCTCGGAATTTCCTACCTCCTCCTTGGGAAAATTCTGCCGAGCTTGCCCGCCGCCGTTATCTGCGTGTTATGCGCGTTCTGTCTGTCCTATGTCCTCTACCGCTCGCAGCTGAAGCTCGAAGCGCTGTTTGCGCCGTCACTTTCAATGCTGTTTCTCTTTTTGGCGCTCTATTTCAGCCTTACGCCGTTTCCGCCGCGCTGCGGTATTTTTCTCGACGGCGAAACGGGGATGTACGGCATTATTCCAAAGTACATTGACTACGGAGCGATTGCGCTGGACTCGGCAAATCTGCAGTAAATCCACAAGATATTGTATTATAATTCCTCAGAAGAATATTATTTTATATCGTTATATGGTATAATAATATGGTATATAGCGAATTTGCGAGGAATTGATATGAAAGACAGAATTACAGAACCTAAGCCCGACGTGATCGCGGGCAGAAATCCCGTCAGCGAGGCGGTTCGAAGCAGCCGGCCGATCGACAAGATCCTCGTGGCGCGCGGCGAAAAGAGCGGCGCGATCGTGGGGATCCTCGCCAAGGCAAAGGAAAAGCAAATCCCCGTAAAGGAGGTTGACCGCGCAAAGCTCGATTTTTTGAGCGGTCAGCAGACCCATCAGGGCATTATAGCCCTCGCTGCGGCAAAGGAATACTCCACGGTTGAGGAGATTCTCGAATACGCCGACAGCAGAGGCGAAGCGCCGTTCATCGTTATTTTGGACGAGCTTGAGGATCCTCACAACCTGGGAGCGATAATCCGCACCGCCGAATGCGTGGGCGCTCACGGCGTGATCGTGCCGAAGCGCAGGAGCGCGAGCCTCAGCTACACCGTGGCGAAAGCGAGCGCCGGCGCTGTTGAGTATATGCGAGTGGCGCGTGTTACAAACATCTCAAAGCTGATCGACGGCCTCAAGGAGCGCGGCGTCTGGATTTACGGCGCCGATATGGACGGCGAGGACTACCAAAGCTGCGATATGTCGGGCGCGTGTGCGATCGTCATCGGAAACGAGGGCAAGGGAATTTCGCGTCTTGTGCGCGAAAAATGCGATGTGATCGTTTCGCTGCCTATGCGCGGAAAAATCAACTCGCTCAACGCCTCTGTAGCGGCAGGAATACTGATGTATCACGCGCTGAAGGGCAGAGAATAATCTTCTGAAAGGAAGTGTTGCATATGTCTGACTACGACAAGAAAAACGACCTTTTGAAGGAGCTTGAAATCCAGAGCATCCTCGACGAAAGGAACAGGATAGCGGATCAGGAGCAGATGAAGAAAAACGCTCAGAAATACCGCGCCAAACCCAAGATCCAGGAAATTTTCAGCAACGCCGATAAAAAGCCGCGCCTGAAAAACGAGAATCCGCTCGAGCTTGATTCGGAAAACAAAAAGAAGCCCGACGTATCAAATACGATTGTCGGAGAAAAGACCGCAGCCACAATGAAGGCGGAGCTGCTTATGGACGGCAACCGCAGCGGCGAAAAAGTTCAGACTCCCGAGGAAGCCGAGGAAGCCGCGGCTAAGGCGGAACAGGAAGCCCGTGAAAAAGCCGAGCAGGAAGCCCGCGAAAAAGCCGAGCAGGAAGCCCGTGAAAAGGCCGAAAAGGAAGCGGCAGAGGCCGAGGCGAATAAAATAATCACCCTTACACCCGAATACGCGGAGGATACCCGTTTCTCGGGAGAGGTACTCGGAGAGGTTGAGCAGTTCAGGGATTCGTCCGAGATCGAGAGCTTCAATTCGATCGACATCAATATGGAGGACGGCGGAAGGCGCGAGGCAGCCGAGCAGGAAAAGAAAGCAGAGGAAAAATCGCGCTTTGAAGAAATGTTCGGCGTAAAGACGAGCGCGGACAAGCAGCCCGAAAGGGTTGTCGCAAAGGTTCCGATTTACCGTCCCGAGGAGCCGCGAAATATCCTTAATGTGAAAGCGGGCAGGTTCTCGGAGGTCGTCGCGAGAGAGTATGAGGAGTACATCCGCTCCAAGAACCCCTCGGTTATGGCGCACGTAATCAAGCCCGATATTCAGCCCGAGGACGAAACAGAAGAAGAAACCGACACCCGCACCACTCAGGAAAAAATCCTGAGCGCCGTGGTAGGATTCTTCTCAAAGGACGAGTCTGACGACGAGGACACTCCCAAGGAAAAGGAAAAGCCCGTCGAGGACTACACGGGCGAGGAGGACGAAAAGAGCATCAAGTTTGAACTCAACGAAAATATAAGAAAGCTGTTTTTCCGCAGCGTTATCTCAGGCGTTATGGCGCTGGTTTCGATCGTTCTGGCGTTTGTGGTCAGGATTTTCCCCGGCGCAATCATCTCCGCGATCCCGATCGCGACCGTCGCTTATTCCGTGTTCAACTTACTTTTGATCGGCTCGTCGATCGTACTCAACCGAGTGGCAATGCTCAGCGGTCTTACTCCGCTGCTCAAATTCAAGGGAAATTCGGACACCGCGGTAGCCGTTGCCGGAGTAGCGGCGGCGGTTCAGACTATCGTTACCTTCTTCTGCCTTGACGATCTGACGACGTTCAACGTCAACTTCTACTGCGTAATCGTGCTGTTGGGATTCTTTGCGAACAATCTCGGCAAGCTGATGATGGTGCTCCGCGTGAAGGACAACTTCCGCTTCGTCACGGCGAAGGGGCAGAAGTACGCCGCAAAGATCTACAACAACGAGAGCGTTGCGAACAAAATGCTCAGCGGAACGCCCTCCGAAAAAAACATTATCGCTTATCAGCACAAAACCCGGTTTGCGTCAAACTACCTTAAAATCTCCTACGCGCCCGATCCGAGCGAGGATCTCGCTTCAAAGCTGGCGCCGATCACAACGATCGCGGCGCTTGCAATAACGGTTCTCTACGGACTTGTAAAGGTTTCGTTCATCGACGCCGTAAATACAATGGCGCTCATCACAGCGCTGGCTATTCCGATTTCGACTCTGCTGGCGGTCAACCTTCCGATAAAGAAACTCTGCCACACCCTTACGGGCTACGGCGCAATGCTGGCAGGCTTTCCGTCGGTCAAGCAGTTCTGCGACAGCACCGCGATTATGATCGACGCGGGCGAGCTTTTCCCCGCCGACGCGATCGAGCTTGAAGGCATAAAAACCTTTGAAAACTACAACGTTGACGAGTCGCTGCTCTGCGGCATAGCCGTGTTGAAGGAGGCGCAGAACCCGATCGCAAACGCCTTTGAGTCGGTTGTTACCGAGGCGAAGGAAACCCTTCCCGAGGTTGAAAGCGTTCTATACGAGGACGAGCTCGGACTCGTGGGCTGGATAAACGGCGAGCGCATCCTCGTCGGCTCGCGCACCCTTATGGACAAGTATCAGGTCGATGTTCCCGCTGACGACTACGAAGAAAAATTTGTCGCCGACGGAAGTCAGGTCACATATCTCTCGCGCGCGGGAAGGCTTGTGGCTATGCTCGTTACACGTTATCACGCGGATCCCGAGCTTAAAAGCGAAATGCAGCGCGCCGAGGCAAACGGTATGAGCTTCCTCATCCGCACCACGGATCACAACATCACCGACGACCTTGTTGCGAAGCTCTACAATCTTTTCTACCGCAGTATCAAGGTGCTGCCCACGGGACTCGGCAACGTGCTCAAGGAAGCGCAGAGCGTTGAGGAAGAAAGCTCGCGCGCCTACCTCATCACGCACGGCAAGGCCGCAGCACTTGCGCGCGCGGTTTCGGGAAGCGTGAGAATAAAGCAAAACATTTCACTTGCGATCATTATTCAGCTTATTGCGGTTATTCTCGGTATTCTTATTGCAGCTCCCGTAGTTCTCTACGCAAGCATCGGCGTTATGGGCACGCTTGAAGTGCTTATTTACACGCTGTTCTGGGCAGCTGCGGCGATTATCGCACCCGCGATACAAAAACCGTAGAAAGGCGGATTATTATGAAAATAGCTCCCTCTCTCCTCTCCTGTGACTTTTCAAAAATGGGCGAGGAAATAAAGCGAATGGACAAGGCAGGCGCGGACTGGATGCACCTGGACGTGATGGACGGTCACTTTGTTCCCAATATCACCTTCGGCGCTCCGGTGATCAAATGGGTACGCCCCTATTCCGACAAGCCGTTCGATGTGCACCTGATGATTTCGGAGCCTTTGAAATACATCGACGACTTTGCCGACGCCGGCGCGGACATAATCACCTTCCACGTGGAATGCGATTCCGACATCGACGCCACAATCGAAAAAATCAAGTCCCGCAATATTCAGGCGGGGCTCGTGATTAAGCCGAACACGCCTGCCGAGGCTGTGTTCCCGTATCTCGACAAGCTGTCGCTGGTGCTGGTTATGACCGTTGAGCCCGGCTTTGGAGGACAGTCGTTTATGGCGGATATGCTCCCCAAGGTCGGCGCTGTCAAGGCGGAATGCGCAAGGCGCGGAATCGACCTGCTGATCGAAGCCGACGGAGGCATTGGCGCCGCCACGATAAAGCAGGCTGCCGACGCGGGCGTTGACGTCTGCGTGGCAGGCACGGCGGTTTTCAAGGCTGAGGACGCGGCGAAGGCGATCGGCGAGCTGCAGGCATACTGAACAAAGTAAGGACATAAAACAAGAGGCCGGTTTTCACCGACCTCTTTTTGCGTTATTTAAATTAGCTGAATACCTTGCTGTAGTAAAGTGAGCCGTCCGAATTGTGGATCGCAATAACCATAGCTACAGTTATTCCCTTTTCTTTCAAAGAATCGAGTCCGGGCATACTCGAACTTAAGCTCTTATTAAAGCCGGAAAGGAATGCAGACTTCTCAGTTTCCGAGACACTGGGTTTGAATTTGATTTCCATTACCAGGGTATTGCCCTTGACATATTCTCTCGCTGTCAGATACTCACCCGCGCTGGAGTTGATCTGACTCATTTGTGAGGCAATTGTGCTCTCAACAGATTTCAGCAATAACTGCGTAGTGGTGTCGTTAACGTTGATCGAGGGATCGTCGGCAACAAGCACTCCGCTATCGTTATAGAGCTTATTGCTGTCGGAATCGACTCGTGAGCTTTCACGGCTGCTGTAGCGTGAGCTTTCGCGGCTGCTGTAGCGAGAGCTTTCACGGCTGCTGTAGCGAGAACTTTCACGGCTGCTGTACTGCGAGCTTTCGCGGCTGCTGTAGCGTGAGCTTGCGCGGCTGCTGGACTCGCGCTTTGAACTGCTGTCATCATCGGAAGAATCGGAGTCCTGGTTTGACGAGCTCTCGTCAATAACCCCGGATGAGGTCACCTCGGCAGAGGAGGAAGAATCGCTGCCCTTGTCACCCTTGTTGTTGAGAAGCAAAATCGCGGCAACGATTCCGCCTGCTACCAACAGCACCGCCAGCACAATGATGACGATAATAAGCGGCATATTATTCTTCTTTTTCGGCGGCTGAGAACCGCCGCCATACGGCTGAGCCTGCGCATTATAAGGATCCTGATACGGCGGTTGAGCAGGATTGGCCTGATAGGGCGGGTATTCGCTCGGGCCGTACTCGGGCGCGGGCGCCCCGGTTTGGTTGGGATAGGGCGGATACTCGCTTGGGCCGTACTCTGGCGCGGGCGCCCCGGTTTGGTTGGGATACGGCGGATACTCGCCGGAACCGTACTCAGGCGCACTCTGCTCGGGAGCAGAATACTGCTGATTGGGCTGCGCGGGATCTCCGTAAACGACCGTAGGCTCTGTGGGAGCTTCAATAGGTTTTGTGGTTTCCGTCTGCAGTTCAACTCCTGTCGGCAATTCAAAGCCGCAGGCATCACAGAATTTTTGACCCGGTACCAACGGGTTATTACAGTTTGGACAATTCATTGTTTACCTCCGTTTTTATAAAATTAACTAATTACTTTCGAATATATCACTTTTCCGTCCTTCGAAACAACCGCAAAAACAACACACAAATTATCTACGCCTGTTTTCGAACGCGGAGTTTTTATATCGGAATTCTGAGCCATTATGTTGAAAGCGGACACAATTTCTTTTTCTTCTTCGTCCGTAATCTCTCTCAGAATTTTTTCATCAAGCACCAGGGTGTTGCCTTTCGCGTAAATCTTGACCTCGGCTTCTCCTTCAACTGACGTATTTTTTACTATTTCGTCAGCTCCGTTTTCCCTCATAAATTTTTCGATCTTTGCCTGAGCAGCGTAATCGTTTGCGTCAATGCTGTTATCATCCGCAAGAATTATTCCGTCATCGTTTATGATATAATGCTTCGCATTTGAAACGCGGCTCGACTCGGATCTTGAGGACGAGATTTCGCGGCTGCTGTAACTTGAGCTCTCGCGCCAGCTTGACTCTAAGTTTTCG
>ONIJ01000212.1 GCA_900317875.1 uncultured Eubacteriales bacterium | reverse complement strand
TGCGCGGTTCTGGGGAACATATCGACGGGCGTGACCTCGCGTGTCATATAGCCGATTTCGCCGAAGTATTTCAGATCCCGCGCAAGGGTAGCGGGATCGCAGGAAACGTAGACCACGCGGGCGGGAGCCATTTTTCCGATTGTGCGGACGAGCTCCTCACCGCAGCCCTTTCGGGGCGGATCGAGTATCACCACGTCGGGGCGAACGCCCTCGCGCTCGAGCTGCGCAGCGGCCTCGGGAGCGTCGGAACACAGGAAACGTGCGTTGCATATACTGTTAACCGCGGCGTTGTTTTCCGCGTCGCGCACCGCGTCCTCCACTATCTCAACGCCGATCAGCTCTTTGCAGCCGCCTGCCATCGAGAGTCCGATGGTGCCGGTGCCGCAATAGAGGTCGAGCAGGATCTCATCGCCGCTCAGGTTTGCGTATTCGCGCGCCTTTGAGTAAAGGCGCTCCGCCTGCGCGCGGTTGACCTGCCAGAAGGAGAAGGGCGAGATTTTGAATTTCAGCCCGCAGAGCACGTCGGTGATATAGCCGTTGCCGAAAATCACCCTGTTTTTTCTGCCGAGGATCACATTTGTTTTTTCTCTGTTAGAATTAATAACCACCGTTTTCAGGTTCGGCAAGCCCTCACGCAGCATTTTCACAAGCAGATCCTCGCGCTTGAGCCCGTTGCCGTTCACCACATAGCAGACCATCAGCTCGTCGGTGATTTCTCCCAGACGGATATACAGGTGGCGCAGCCTGCCCTTTCCCGTTGATTCATCGTAGCAGTCGTTTTCGGTCGCGCTCAAAAACTCGCGCGTGATTTTCATTACCTCGGAGAAGATCTCCGGCTGGAGCATACAGTCGCCGCAGTCGATTATCCTGTGGCTGTGCAGCGCGAAAAAGCCCATAAGCACGCCGCCGTCGGGAGCTTTTCCGACGGGTAGCTGAGCCTTGTTGCGGTAGCGCTCCGCCTTTTCGCCCGCGATGATCGGCTTTATTTCGCACCCGATCCCGCCGATCCTTTCCACCGCGTCCCCGACCTTCCGGCGCTTTAAACGGCACTCCTCCTCATAGGAAATGTGCCTCCACACGCAGCCGCCGCACTTTGAATAGCAGGGGCAGTCGGGAGAGATCCTCGCCTTTGACGGGGTGATTATCTCCTCGATTTTTCCGAAAGCATATGTCTTTTTGACCTTTAGCACCCTGACCTTCAGCTCGTCGCCGACTGCCGAAAGCGGCACGAACACGGCGATACCGTCCTCGGTTCTGCCGACTCCGCTGCCCTCGGCGGTAGCTGAGGTGATCGAAAGAGTGATAATATCGTTTTTATTCAGCATACAAAATTCCTTTTTAGAATTATTTCTTGTCGGTTTTTCCGTATCTGTCTATATTCTACCATTATCGCGGTTGTTTGGCAAGAAAAGAGGTGCAAAATTAGGTATTTATTTTTTTGTGGTTTTGCTTTATAATATTATTGAATAAATTGTATATTCAGAGAAACGGAGTGCGTATTTGTGGATTATGACAAGCTATTAAACGAGATTAAAAGAATTCATTTCATCGGCATCGGCGGCAGCGGAATGTGCCCCATTGCCGAGATACTTATGAGCGAGGGCTTTGAGATTTCGGGCTCGGATATGAACGAGGGCGAAACGCTCGACAAGATGAAAAGCTACGGGATCCCCGTGTATATGGGACACGCGGTCGAGAACATCAAGGGCGCCGAGCTGGTTGTTTATTCGGCGGCGGTAAAAGAGACAAATCCCGAGAGAAAGGCTGCCGTTGAGCAGGGTATCCCCTGCATTGAGCGCAGCGTTATGCTCGGAGTCGTAACAAGGCGCTACAAGAGAAGCGTAGCGGTTTCGGGCACTCACGGAAAGACCAGCACCACCGCAATGCTCTCTCAGATCCTCATCGGAAGCGGCTTCGATCCCTCCGCGATAATCGGCGGCAAGCTGCCCTTTATCGGCGGCAACAGCTATGTCGGCCAGAGCGACATCATCGTGTGCGAGGCGTGCGAGTACGTTGACACCTTTCTTGAGCTCAACCCCTTTATTTCGATCATCCTCAACGTGGACGCCGACCATCTCGACTACTTCAAGAACCTCGACAACATCAAAAAATCATTTAACCGCTTTGCAAAGCAGACTTCGGGACTGCTCGTTGTAAACGGCGACGACGAGAATACGCTCGACAGCGTAAAGGACGTCGAGCTCGAAAAAATCACCTTCGGCTTCGGCGAAAACTGCGATTACCGCGCGGTAAACGTGAGCGCCGACAAGGGCGTGCACGAGCAGTATGATTTATATTTCAGGGGCGAAAAGCTGTGCAGCGTTAAGCTGATCGTTCCCGGCAAGCACAATGTTTACAACTCGCTCGCTGCGGCAGCCACCGCGCATTATCTTGGTGCCACTCCCGCCGAGATCTCCGAGAACCTGCACAAATTCGGCGGAGTTCACCGCCGCTTTGAAATTCTGGGCACGCCCTGCGGGATCACCGTGGCGGACGACTTTGCCCACCACCCCACTGAGCTCACCGCAACTCTCACCGCAGCGATGAAAATGGGCTTCAACAAGGTTTGGGCGGTGTTCCAGCCGCACACCTTCTCACGCACCGCAATGCTGCTCGACGACTTTGCCGAGGCTCTGAAAATCCCCGACGTCGCGATCATCTCCGAGATCCTGCCGGTGCGCGAGACAAATACCTACAACATCTACTCACGCGACCTCGGCGCAAAGGTTCCGGGCTCTGTATGCCTTGACACCTTTGAGGAGATCACCGACTATGTGTGCAAAAACGCGAAGGAAGGCGACCTGATCCTCACAATGGGCGGCGGAAACGTTTATATGTGCGCGAACAAAATATTGAAGCAGCTCCGTTTTATGGAGGAAGCGTAAAAATATTACACAATAAATCCCGTCACAACCAAAAGTGTGACGGGATTTTAATTGCGGTCAATCAAGCAGCTTCAGCTCGCCGAGGCGAACGCTGCCCCAGGAGCGGTGCCACTTTCGTTTCAGGGTATCGCTCACCTGATGGCGGAACGCCAAGCCCATAGCGTCCTCGATGTCCTCAAAAGCCGCGGATTCGTTTTGTCTGTTGTAAAAAACATAGCGGGTGATAAATCTGCCCTGAGCCAGCTTTGAGATGTCAAAGGTGAATTTCTGGGTGTGAGTTTCGCCTTTTTTGCCGCTGTAGAAATCCTCCTTGATAAATGAGGTTATCGGGATCCTGCGGGTGTCCTGAATTTCCACACGCATTGACAGCGACGGAATGTCGGCAAGATTTTCCCACGAAAGCTCAAGGCTGAGCTTTTCGTCGTCAAAGAACAGGTTTGTGGTTCTGCCGTTGTACTTGACGTTTGTAAGGTTGATGTCGCGGTGCTTGACGGGATATTTATGTTTGTCTCCCTCGTAATTGAACGAGAAGAACTCGTCGTTGTCACCGCCCATATAGAGCTTTATCGCCTCGTCCACATCGCCGTCATAAACCTTTTTGCCCTTGTCGAGCACAATACAGCGGTTGCACAAATCCTGAATCGTATTCATATTGTGCGAAACGTAGAGCACGGTGCGGTTGTCGTCTATCGCAAGCTCACGCATTTTGGAAATGCACTTTTTCTGGAATTTCATATCGCCGACCGCGAGGACCTCGTCCATTATCATTATTTCGGCGTCGAGGTGAGCGGCGACCGAGAAGGCGAGTTTTACAAACATTCCGGAAGAGTAACGCTTTACGGGAGTGTCGATAAACTTTTCGCACTCGGAAAACTCGATTATCCTGTCGATTTTTTTATCGACCTCCGCCCTGTTCATTCCTAATATGGCGCCGTTAAGATAAATGTTTTCCCTTCCCGTGAGCTCCGGATGAAAGCCTGTTCCGACCTCGAGCATACTCGCGATCCTTCCGCGGTATGCAATATTCCCCTCGGTGGGTGAGGTGATTCTCGACAGCAGCTTCAAAAGCGTTGATTTTCCGGCGCCGTTTGCGCCGATGATCCCGACGCGCTCGCCGCGGAAAACCTCGATGTTTATGTCGTCAAGCGCGAGAAACGTGTCGCCCTTTTCATATTCAGCGGTTCCGATGCGGCGGTTTGGGTCTTCCTTGCCTCTCTTTTTTGCTACCCAGCTCTGTAAATCTCTGCGGAGCGTTCCCGTGCCGATTACGCCGAGCTTGTATTCCTTTTGAAGGTGTTCGGTTTTTATTACGCAATTCTTATCCATATTTATACCGTATCAATATAGTTCTTTTCTACCTTGTTAAACACAACAATTCCCAAAAACGCCACCACAACCGTAACGCCGAGGCTTATCAGCCAGTAAAACATCTCAAATCTGCCGCTGCCGAGGAATGCATAGCGGTAACCCTCCATTATCGGAGCTACGGGATTGAGCATAAACAGCGTGTGGAGTCTCTCGGGGATCCGGGAGACGGGATATACCACGGGAGTGACGTACATCCAGAGCGAAACGCTGAACGACACAAGAATGTTAAGGTCGCGGTATTTGGTGGTGATGGACGAGATAATGAGTCCGACTCCCATACCGAGCACCGCCGTTTGAATAATCATTACCGGGACGAAACATAGATACAGATTAGGCTGAACCATTGGGTTTGTGACGGCATAAAAAACCGTCAGGCCGACAAACACCAGCATTTGAATCATATAATTGATGAAGCTGTAGATAACATCCGAAACTGGAACCGCGAGTCTCGGAAAATAAACCTTTCCGAACAAACGCGTGTTGGCAATAAATGTACCGGAGCCCTTTCCCAGACAGCTCGAAAAAAAGCCCCAAAGCAGGTTTCCCGACATATAGAATAAGAACTGCGGGATCCCGCTGGGAGATGTTTTTGCGATCACACCGAAGATAACCGTAAACACCACGGTTGAAATCAGAGGATTAATAAGTATCCACAACGGCCCGAGAACCGTCTGCTTGTAGGAGGTTGTGATATTCCGCTTAACAAAAAGAAAAATCAGGTCACGATAGCGCCAGATTTCCTTTAGGTTCACATTGAACCACTTATTTTTTGCGGAAATATATGTAATTTTCTCGTTTTGCATTGCTTCACTTCCGAAATCGTATTTCCGTGTAAAATTTTATCACAATTATCAGGCAGTGTCAATAAATGCTTGATTTATAGAAAAAATAGTGTTAGAATGTGAGTTGGATAATTTTATGAAAGGATACAAAATAATGAAGAAAACCAAAAGTATTATTTGCGCCGTTATGGCGCTCGCTCTTGTAATTACAGCGCTGTGCGGCTGCGGTTCGTCAAGCGAGGTCAAGGGCATCGGCAAAGCGTCGAGCAACAAGCAGAACCAAAAGATCTCCACAGGAGACGGCG
>ONIJ01000163.1 GCA_900317875.1 uncultured Eubacteriales bacterium | reverse complement strand
GACTTATAACTTCGGACTTATAACTTCGGACTTATAACTTATTACTTGACGCGCCGGTTCCTCCAAAGGCGCACCGGCGACCGCGGCTCGCGGCAAAACAAAAAGGCTGTCTAAAGACAGCCTCATTTGTTGAAATTGTGTTGTGAAATTGTGTGGATTGCTGATTAGCAGAAGAAAACGTCCATTTCTTTTTCTTCGCCGTCAGCTACGAAGTAAGCCTTGCTTTCTTCGGGCTTGAGATAAACAGCGATTTCCTTCGCGTCCTTGCCGTAGCTATCCTTAACGTTAGCAATAACTTCGTCGATGGAAACCTGAACGCCGCCAAACTCAACAAAGAAGTTAACCTTTGTCTCAGCGGGCTTCTTAGGAGCAGCCTTCTTGGGAGCAGCCTTCTTGGGAGCAGCCTTCTTAACAGCCTTCTCAGCCTTCTCCTCAACAGCCTTAGCAGCGGTCTTGGTTGTCTTTACTGCTTTTTCTGCAGCCTTGGTTACCTTCTCGGCAGCCTTTTCTACTTTTGTTTCTTTTTCCGCTGCCTTAGCAGCCTTTTTTGTTGTTGCCATCAAAAATCCCTCTTTCCAGTTATTTTGATATTTATTTTTTATTATTTTCTTTGCCTGTATCCTAATTATACATATACTGAATTTATTTGTCAATAAACACAAATTATTTTTGTCGGTTAGTACATATTTTAAGAAAACAAAAATTTCTCTTGGTTAATTTTAACAATATACTTTGGCGGATTTTGTAGATAATACAGTATTGACAGGTTTTTATTAAATAATAGATTGAAAAATATCGATACATATGATACAATATTCCGAGGGAAGGGGGTGCGCGCTTTGTTTCTTGACAACTTCATTCTGATAGCCCAGCAGGTTCTGGTGCTTTTCGTGTTGATCTCCGTGGGCTTTGCCTGCGGCAAGTTCGGCGTTATCACCGAGCACGCTTCTAAGAAGATGACAGATATAGTGCTCTACATTGTTACCCCCTGCGTTATGGTCAACGCCTTTCAGCGTGAGTTCACCCATGAGCTGCTCGGCAACGTTTTTATCGCGGCAGGAGTTGCAGTTCTGATCCTTGCCGGATCGATCCTTATAGCGCGTCTGGTGTTTCACGACAAGGATATGGCGCGCAGAAAGGTTCTGCAGTTTGCTTTGATTTTCTCAAACTGCGGTTTTATGTCGCTGCCGCTTCAAAAGGCGCTGCTCGGCGACGACGGCCAGTTCTTCGGTTCGATTTTTGTCGCGGTGTTCAACGTTTTCTGCTGGACATACGGTCTGGCGGATATGAGCGGAGATATCAAGCAGCTTTCGCTTAAAAAGCTCGCTCTCAACCCGGGTATCCTCGGAGTTGTCGTGGCGGTCGCGCTCTTTGTTTGCAGAGTGCAGCTTCCGGTATTCGCGGCGGATTCGGTGCGGCACCTCGCCAACCTCAACACGCCGCTTCCGATGCTCATTATCGGCTTCTATCTGTCTCACGCGCAGTTCAAAAAGGCGTTTACGGACGTCGGCGCTTACATAATGATGGCGCTCAGGCTCGGAGTCATTCCGCTGCTGGTGCTGTTCGCTATGGCGCCGTTCGGACTCGACCGCAATATGGTCATCGCGTTTGTTATCGCGTGCTCGGCGCCTACGGCGGCTACAACCACAATGTTCGCCGCAAAGTTCAACAGGGATGTTGAGCTCTCCGTAAGCGTGGTGGCGGCGTCGACGATTCTGTCAATTGTAACGATGCCGCTCGTGGTGTCGCTCGCTTATTCTGTTTGTCCCGCCTGAGGGTAGGAGGTAGTTATGGCCAGAAGCTCAAGGCAAAAGGAAAAGCTGCTCTATCTGCAAAAAATAATGCTCGAAAAAACCGACGAGAACCACGCTCTTACCCTGAACGAGATCAAGGAGCTGCTCGGCGGCTACGGTATCCTGACCGAGCGCAAATCGCTCTACAATGACCTGCAGGTGCTCGAAACCTTCGGAATGGACATCTGCCGCACGCGCGACACAACGGTGCGCTACTTCGTGGGCAACAGGGATTTTGAGATACCGGAACTGAAGCTCCTTGTGGACGCCATTCAAAGCTCCAAATTCATAACGCACAGCAAGAGCCTTAAGCTGATAAAAAAGCTGGAAAGGCTTGTGAGCGAAAACGACGGAAAACAGCTTCAGCGCGAGGTTTATGTAACTCACCGCGTAAAGACGCTCAACGAGCAGATCTACTACAACGTTGACGAGCTGTACAGCGCGATTTCCGATAACAGACAGATCTCGTTCCGCTATATGAAGTGGGCGGTCGATTTCAGCGGCAGGCAGAAGATCGTAAAGGTTGAGCGCCACGAGGGAAAAATCTACACGGTGTCGCCGTTTGCTTTGTGCTGGGACGACGAGAATTATTATCTTGTCGCCTACGATTCCGAGGCGGAGAAAATCAAGCACTTCCGCGTTGACAAAATGGAGAAAATCAGCATTACAAAGCTGGAGCGCGACGGCGCGGAGAAATTTGAAAAATTCAATCTTGCGCATTACGCCAAAAGCGTTTTCCAGATGTTCGGCGGCGAGGAATGCGAGGTCAAGCTCAGCGTTGACAATGAGCTCGTCGGAGTTATTGTCGACAGGTTCGGGCCGGACGTTTACATCGTCAGGGAGAGCGAAAACAGCTTCCTTGTGACGGTAAGAGTCATACTGAGCCCGCAGTTCTATGCATGGGTTTTCGGATTAGGAAAAAGCATAAAAATATTAGCGCCAAAAAGAGTTAAAGATGGCTTTTTGGAAAGATTGAATGAAATCAAATGCCTATATTAACTAGAATATTTTTTTATGTTAGTGCTTTTTTTGAGAAAATCACAAAAAAGTATTGACAAAACAAGATTTATCTTGTATTATAGTATTGTAAGATAGATTGGCGTACTATCTGTTTTTTTGAGGCAAGCCAAAAAATTATCAAAAAGAAATGGGGTGTATAAAATGAGCTTGGAATTATTGCATTCGACTTCAGCGTCGAACTCGGTATTTAGGGTGGTATGCGGTGAGATGGTTCTGAACGAAAAGCACAATCTCCATAATGAAGCAGTATTCGGTCTTGTCCGCGCGGGTGGTTTGAAAATTGAAATCGACGAGCAGACTGTTGCGCTCAGCGAGAACGATATTTACTTTGTTGCTCCGAACCGCAAGTATAAGTTCAAAGATTTCAATAACGCCGAGATCGAAATCATTAGCCTTAATTTTACAAACGCTACTGCTGTTAGTCAGGACTACATTCCGCAGAGCATCATTCGCGCACTTGTAAACGGTAACTCTTCGTCGTTTGCAAAAGTATCCCCCGGCGAAAACAGCTATTCCTTTATGCTTGGCGCTTTTGCTGATGTTAAAAAAGCGGAAACCGAAAAACCTGAGTATTTTCAGCTCCTGGTTTACAGCAAAATGTACGGTCTGTTTTATGAACTCTTCTCAAATAAGTATGTAAAGATCCTTGACGTTGAGATGAGAAGCAAAAAGTACCGTGCACTTCTCAGAGTGACTCATTACATCGACGAGCACTACTGCGACGGTGTTTCATTGGAAGAAGTGGCTGAGGCCACGGGTATCAGCAGATACTATGTTTCTCATTTGTTTAAAGAGCTGATGGACAACACTTTTGTCGGATATGTCAACGAACTCAGACTCAACCACGCGGCTATGCTGCTGGTGACTACTGACAGTCCGATCATTGAAATTGCTTCAAAATCAGGATTCAATAACCTTTCTAACTTCAACAGAGCTTTTAAAATGTATTTCGGCAAAACTCCTTCTTCTTACAGAAAAAGCTGATTAAAAGCGGGCGCCGTGTTTTCACGGCGCTCCATTTTTACGCACAGCAAAAGGTCGGGCAGAAACCCGACCTTTTTTATCTTTTATAGGTTATTGTTTCGAGAACGCGGGACTGACTTGAGTCAAATTTGACTTTTAATCTGCCGTCTTGGAGCAGCTCGGCTTTGGCTAATTTTCCTTGTTCGGCATTCACGGAATATGATTGCTGACCGATAACGGCATTGATCGTTTTCGCAGTCAGCTCGATCTCGTTATCGCTGACGGTGTATGTTCCCTTTACTTCACTTGAGCCGTTTATGCCCGAATTGATCACTTCCTGAGTGAAGGTGAACTCGCCCCCGTGAAAAATCATCTTGGAATCCGTCATTTTGAAATCAGGGGTAACCGTATAGTCTGCCCATGTAGTGTAGTTGTCCATTTCCCAGGTTCCCGCAATATCAATGTCCTCGATTGAGGATTCGGTCTTGGACTCGGTCTTAGACTCGTCCTTCGATTCGGTCTTGGACTCATCCTTCGATTCGCTCTTGGATTCATCCTTCGATTCGCTCTTGGATTCATCCTTAGACTCTGCATTTGATTCCGCTTTTGAGCTTGAGTCCGAGGCTGAGCTTGAGCTGCTGCCGCAGGCTGAAAGGCTGACGGCGAAAGCCGCTGCGATCAAGATTGCGATTATTTTTTTCATGGTAATTCTCCTTTACTTTCTTGTCATAGTTACGGTTTTTATTACGCTCTCGGGGTTAAGCTGATCAAAGACGATTTTGTTTTCATCCTCGATGTGACCCTTGGTCGTGATTTCCTTTGTTAATGTGCTTAACTGCCCGTTTACCGTGGATTTTGCGTTTTTGGTGACGCAGGTGATGTTTTTTTCGTCAATGGAATAAGTTCCGTTGTATTCGACCGTTCCTTTTTGAGACTGGCCGTTGTAAT
This sequence comes from uncultured Eubacteriales bacterium, assembly GCA_900317875.1. Taxonomy (GTDB): domain Bacteria; phylum Bacillota; class Clostridia; order Oscillospirales; family Acutalibacteraceae; genus Ruminococcoides. The sequence continues at coordinate 2,397 of ONIJ01000163.1, read as the reverse complement.
CCATATCGATCGTTACGGTAAGCAAAAAGGTGTCGTCCGATTTGAACTCTCCGCTGTAATCGATTTTTTTTACCATAGATTCAGCCGATTTGTAGCTTTCTCTGAACTCGTATCCGGTCATTTTCCATTTTCCCACAATCGATATTTCCTCAGCTTCGGTTTCGGGCTCAGAGCTGCCCGAGCTGCCGGAGCTGCTGCTTTCGCAAGCGCATAGGCTGAGCGCCAAAATGAAAGCAATAACGATCGCTGTCATTTTTTTCATATATTATCTCCTTTGAGTCGACCGCGGTATCAGCCGCCGGTTTTCTGCTTTACGATTTTACAAGAGTGATCTGATCAAGGTAAGGCGAGTCGCTTTCGGTAAGGGGAATAGTGATGTTATCGCCCGTGAATTCGGCTTCGATCACGCGCGCCGGATCGACGTCGGAGTTCGTCTCCTGACCGTCATCCACCGACTTGGTGCGGGCGACCTTGAGCGTGAGATCGGTTCCGCTGATCGTATAGCTTCCGGAGAAACCGTATTGGTGCGGCGTGTTGTTCTTCTCGTAATCCAAAGCAAATTCAAATTCGCCGCTCTCGCCGACCGTCAGTCTTGCGGAGGAAAAGTGTACTCCCTGCACGAATTCGGTGCGCCATTGAAAGCGCTCGAGCCGCCATTCGCCGAGATGTCCCTGCTTTGCCTTCGAGGAGGATTTCTTTCCTGCGCAGGCGCAGACGCCGAAAGCCAAAACGAGGAGCAAAAGAATTGAAATAACCTTTTTCATATCAACTACCTCAGAAATCCATATCGCGTATCATCACCATATTTCCGAACGCGAAAGTTCCGCCGTCGATATACCAGGTGTTTGAGTTGACATTTCCGAGGGTATCCACCCAAATATAGCTCTTTTCGTCTTTGAAGCCGTCGTCGTATCTGAAGGTGAGCATACCGCTGCCTTCGTTGAGCTCGGCTGTGCCTTTGTGTATGTCCTTGTCAATGTAATGCGTGAATCCGAAGTCGCTGTCGAACCTGATTTTTTCCTTGTAGTTTTCCTGGCTGCTCCAAAGTCCCTCAAGCGTGTCGCCAACCTGTTTTTTCGACATCACGAACTTGTCCTTGTTGCCTGTCGACACGGACTGACTGCTCTCTTGGCTCGCTTCGGATGACTCGGACTCCTGCTTGCTGCTGCTGCCTGAGCCGCTGCAGGCAGAGAGGCTGAGGATCAAGGCGGCGGAAAACAGCGCGATGAGTATTTTTTTCAATAGAATCTCTCCTTGCAATTAAAATTCAATGCCGATACGGCTTGTCAGTCCCTTGTCAAAGGGGTGCTTTATCTTTTTCATCTCGGTCACATAGTCCGCCTCGTCGATGAAACGCTGCGGCGGGTTGTGGCCGGTCATCACGATTTCAATGCTGTTCGGGGCATTGGTTATAAATTCGAGCACCTCGGCCTCGCCGAGCATACCCTCATTGATAATATCGAAAACCTCGTCGAGCACGATCATATCGTAGCGCTCCGAAAGCGCCGTAGCCGCGCTGCGCTCGAAGATCCAGCGGAAAAGCACCGCGGTTTGCTGGCGCTCGGCGTCAGTCATCTCGTTGGTAAATTTGAGCTCGAGAGGGCAGGAGGTCATAGTCACGTTTTCGAGCTTGCCAAGCAGATTGCGTTCGCCCGAGAACTCGGTTTTCAAAAACTGCACAAACAGCACCTTCATATTGCTGCCTGCCGCCCTGAGAGCGAGCCCGACAGCGGCGGTAGTTTTGCCTTTTCCGTCACCGTAATATACATGAATCATACAGAGTATCACCCTTTTCATTATTATATATATTATTAACGGCGCAACAGCGCAGGGCGCTGTCGCCCGTGTATAATTATACCGCAAAATAAGATAATAGGCAATCTCGGCAAACTGCACAAAAAACTCATAAAATGTTCGTAAAAGTTCTATTAGGAAAAATCGGAGGAAAAATGCGCTTAAACCTTGCTTTTTGCCCTTCTTGATAGTATAATACTATGTGCGTGACTGCACATAGATATGCGATGAAGCGGGAGGTTGCGGCCTTTTGAGCCGGTTTTTCCGTGGAGTATGTCCGATTTTAAACCGGGCGAAACAAGAAAAGATTTGAGTATGACTGCGGCTATATTTGGGTTGCTTAGCCATAGGTATGCTCTGCGCTTTCGAGAGTACCCCGTTAACTGAACAGTTTAACGGCTTTTTTAATGCAGGGTGAAGAAACACCCGGCTTGGTTGAAAGAAACTTTTGAAAGAACGCCCGCCTGCAAAAGCGCTGTGCTGATACAGCGCGGCGCAACACGAAAATTTTAAGGAGGCGACGAAAATGGCAGTCAAGGAAAAAATCAGGATAAGATTAAAGGGTTACGATCATCAGCTCGTCGATCAGTCGGCTGAGAGAAT
>ONIJ01000161.1 GCA_900317875.1 uncultured Eubacteriales bacterium | reverse complement strand
GGGATTCGAACCCCTGGTACGGTGATTACCGTACACATGATTTCCAATCATGCTCCTTCGGCCAGCTCGGACATCTCTCCAAACACCGCTGTCTATTATAACAAATAATTTTGAAAAAATCAACCCCTGAATTAAGGAAATTTTTTTGCATTCATCGGTACTTTGCATAAATATTCAAAATTTAATGATAAATTATGGTTTAAATACTTGATTTTTCCGTCTTTGTCTGCTATATTATTAATTGACTAATAATAAGGAGTGTAAAAAATGAAAAAAGTATTAGCTGCTATTCTTGCCTGCTCGGTAGTATTCACAATGCTGTTTGCGTTTGCCGGCTGCGGACAAAAAGAAGCAAAGAAGATTAAAAGTGTCGACGACCTCAAGGGCGCGACGATCGGTGTTCAGCGCGGTACTACAGGCGACCTGAGCGCTTCCGACTACACGGATGACGGCGCGACCGTCAACCGCTATTCCAAGGGCGCAGACGCCATAATGGCTCTTAAGAACGGCAAAGTAGACTGTGTTATCATCGACAGCGAGCCTGCCAAGGCTTTTGTTGAAAACAACAGCGGAATCAAGATCCTTGACGAACCTCTCTCCGAGGAAGAGTACGCGATCTGCCTGCCGAAGGATAAAGACGAGCTTCTCCAGAAGTTCAATAAGGCTCTCAAAGAGCTCAAGGATGACGGTACTCTCGAAAAGATCGTAAACAACTACATCGGCGACAGCAAGGGCGAAAGCGCCTATGAGACTCCCGACGGAACCGAGTATCCCAACGGAGAGCTTCACATGGCTACAAACGCTGCGTTTGAGCCCTATGAGTTCATTGAAAACAGCAAAGTCGTAGGTATCGACCCGATGATCGCTCAGGCTATCTGCGATAAGCTCGGCTATAAGCTGGTTATCGACAATATGGAGTTCGACGCAATTATCGGAGCCGTACAGTCCGGCAAGGCTGACTTCGGTATGGCGGGTATGTCCGTAACCGATGAGAGAAAGAAAAACGTCAACTTTACAGACACCTACGCAACCTCAACTCAGGTAATCATTGTTAAATCATAAGATTGTTTTAAGCGCGCAGTCGGTAATTCGTTGCTGACTGCGCTGTTATTGAAAAGGATTTTTTTATGCATTTTATAAGCGCGCTGACGTCGAGCGTCAGCAGTACGGTCTCTCAGGCAGCTGAGAGTACGTCCTCCAAGGAGGATATGGGCTTCTGGGAGGACATCTGCGACAGATTTAACCGTACATTTATTGTTGAGAACCGTTGGAGAGATTTCCTGGACGGCTTGTCGATTACGGTTCAAATCACCATTCTTTCGGCTCTGTTGGGCGTAGCTCTTGGCTTTTTGGTCGCTATGATACGCTCAACCCACGACCTGAACCTTCAGAAGAGAAAGAGCAAATCCTTTGGCGATGTGGTTATGAGGATCCTGATGACGGTTCTGAATGCGCTCTGCAACGTTTACATAACCGTCATTCGCGGAACGCCTGTCGTCATCCAGCTTTTGATTATGTATAACATCATATTTGCAAGCTCGCGCAACGCGGTAATGATCGCCGTTATTTCTTTCGGAATCAACTCGGGCGCTTACGTTGCCGAGATCGTTCGCTCGGGCATAATGTCGATCGACAAGGGACAGTTTGAAGCGAGCCGCTCAATCGGCTTCGATTACAAGAGCACGATGCTTCACGTGATTATGCCGCAGGCGCTCAAGAATATTCTTCCCGCGCTGGGCAACGAGTTCATCGTCCTTGTAAAAGAGACATCCGTAGCGGGCTACGTTGCGATTATGGACCTTACAATGGTAGGAAACACTGTCATTTCAAGAACCTATGACGCGTTCTTCCCGCTGATTTCGGTAGCTGTTTTCTATCTGGTTCTCGTAATGATTCTCTCGTTCTTCCTCAAAAAGCTGGAAAGGAGGCTGCGTAACAGTGACCACTGATAAGAATGTGCTCATCAAGGTTGACAACCTCTGCAAATCCTTCGGCAAGCTGGAAGTGCTCAAGGGAATCAACGCCGAGATCAAAAAGGGCGACGTGATGGTTGTCATCGGAGCCTCCGGATCGGGCAAGTCCACATTTCTGCGCTGCCTGAACCTGCTCGAGGAGCCAACCTCGGGAACGATCACCTTCGAGGGTGTCGACATCACAGCACCCTCGGTAAATATAAACAAGCACCGCCAGAAAATGGGAATGGTGTTCCAGCAGTTCAATCTGTTTCCGCACAAAACGGTGCTCAAGAATCTTACCCTCGGACCAATAAAGCTCTTGCATCAGAAGAAGAAGGAAGCCGAGGAAAACGCTATGAAGCTGCTTGAGCGCGTGGGACTCGCCGAAAAGGCGAAAGCCTATCCGAACCAGCTCTCGGGCGGACAGAAGCAGCGAGTCGCAATTGTGCGCGCGCTCGCTATGAATCCCGACGTAATGCTCTTTGACGAGCCGACCTCAGCGCTCGATCCCGAGATGGTCGGCGAAGTGCTCGAGGTAATGAAGCAGCTCGCCAAAGAGGGAATGACAATGGTAGTCGTGACTCACGAAATGGGCTTTGCCCGCGAGGTTGGCACCGAGATCGTCTTTGTTGACAACGGTGTGATCGTCGAGCAGGGAGCGCCGAAGGAATTCTTCGAAAACCCGAAGAGCCCCCGACTCAGGGAATTCCTCTCAAAGGTACTTTGATCAAATTTTCTCACAGGGCAGCCCCCTGTGAGATTTGTTTTACACGGTGAAAATATGAAATGTCTTATCGCGGATCTGGTCGTTGAGCTGGATCCCAAATTTGAAAACACAAAGCAGCTCGCGGCGCCGTTTCTCTATGATGGCGGCCGCCCGACTGACTTCGAGCTTAAATGCTCGGACGAATATCTTGCCGAGCTTATGAGCCGTGCCGCCGAGGGCGTAAACGTGGAGCAAATGGAAAACTTTGCTTTCAGCAACTCCTTCAACAGAAGGGCTATCAAGTATTCCACAATGCTCGTCCATTCCTCGGCGCTGATTTATGACGGCGGAGCGTATCTTTTCTCGGCCGACTCCGGCGTGGGAAAGTCAACGCATACAAGACTCTGGCTAAAGGAGTTCGGCGGCCGCGTCCACATTATGAACGACGACAAGCCCGTTGTGCGCCTATACGACGACAAAGCAATTGTTTACGGCACGCCGTTTGACGGCGGCAGCGGTATTGCGCTCAACGAGGCATTCCCGCTTAAAGCGATAATCTTCATTGAGAGGGGAGAGGAAAACTCCGTCCGCGTCCCCGAAAACAAGGAGATCATCCAAAAGCTCTATTTCCAGACCGCTCATATGGTGAGCGCATCGGTCGCCGACAAAATGCTCGAGAACTTCGGAAAGCTGCTGTCGCTCACAAGGTTTTATGTCCTGACCTGCAACACTAAGCCCGACGCGGCGAGAAAAGCCTTTCAATTCTTGATTGAAAATGCGCCCCTACGATGAAAAGGTAAACTTTGCAATTTAAAAAACTAATAACTTACTAACTGAAAAACTTATAACTTAAAAAGGCTTGGCTCATATTCTCAACTTTGAGAAAGAGCCAAGCCTGTTTTTTATCGCTTACGGATTACTGCTTTTTTTATTGTTCATCCTGTAACACAAGGTCATCAGGTTATCGCTGAGGTGCACGTTTTCAACCACGGTGTCGGTGTATTTTGTCGCGATGTCGTAGTGGCTGAAATTCCAGTAGCTTTTGATTCCCAGGCGATAGAGCCTTTCAAGGATCTCCTCGACGTTCTGCTTCGGAATGCACAGAAAAGCCGCGTCGACCTTGTTTTCCGCGCAGAAGTTTTCGAGCTCAGCCTCGTCGGAAACAATAAGGTTCCCGAGGGGTTCGCCGATTTTCTTTCTGTCGACCTCAAAGCATCCGATCAGCTCAAAGCCGAGCTTGTTGAAATCGAGGTGCTTTGCGATCGCGGTCCCGAAGTTTCCCACGCCGATGAGAATAGCGCGGTAGCCGTTGTTGAGTCCGAGTATCTTCTGGATCTCGAGCTTGAGCTGGCTTACGCTGTAGCCGTAGCCCTGCTGACCGAAGCCGCCGAAGCAGTTGAGATCCTGCCTTACCTGCGAGGCGGTGACGTTCATAATCTCCGCCAGCTTGTTGGAGGAGATCCGCTCGAAGCCCTGCTCGTCAAGCTCGGACAAAAAGCGGTAATATCTCGGCAGACGCCTGATAACCGTCATGGAAATGCTGTCATTTTTCGGCATTTCACACAATGCTCCTTTGACTTAAAGTGAAGCGGAAAGACGCTCGTCAATTGCTTTCAGGAAGTCTTCCGTGTTGACCTTCTGCTTGTTGGGCAGCGAGGAGATGAGGTAGAGGTCGCCGGTCATAATGCCGTCCTCGATCGTCTTGATCGTTGCGGCCTCGAGCTTGTCGGCAAACGTCATAAGGTCGTCGAGCTTGTCGAGCTCGCCGCGCTTTCTCAGAGCGCCTGTCCAGGCAAAGATCGTCGCCACGGAGTTTGTAGAGGTCTCCTCGCCCTTGAGGTACTTGTAGTAGTGGCGCTGAACCGTGCCGTGAGCAGCCTCGTATTCATAGATCCCGTCGGGAGATACGAGCACGCTGGTCATCATAGCGAGCGAGCCGAAGGCGGTGGCGATCATATCGCTCATTACGTCTCCGTCGTAGTTCTTGCAAGCCCACATATATCCGCCTTCGCTGCGGATCACGCGCGCTACGGCGTCGTCGATGAGGGTGTAGAAGAACTCGATGCCGGCGTCTGCGAATTTATCCTTGTACTCGTTTTCAAAGATCTCCGCGAAGATGTCCTTGAAGCGGTGGTCGTAGATCTTGCTGATGGTGTCCTTTGTGGCGAACCAAACGTCGAGCTTCTGGTCGAGAGCGTAGTTGAAGCAGCTTCTCGCAAAGGAGGAAATGCTCTTGTCGAGGTTGTGCATACCCTGGATAACGCCGTCGGTGGTGAAGTCGAAGATAGTGCTGCGCTCCTCGGTGCCGTCGGGCTTGGTCACGCAGAGCTCTGCCTTGCTACCTGCCTCAACGCGCATTTCGGTGTTCTTGTAAACGTCGCCGTATGCGTGACGCGCAATGCAGATGGGCTTCTTCCAGGTGGGGATGTAGGGCGTGATTCCCTTTACGAGAATGGGGCTGCGGAACACTGTTCCGTCCAGAATGGCGCGGATAGTGCCGTTCGGGGATTTCCACATACTCTTGAGGTTGTACTCGGTCATTCTCGCCGCGTTGGGAGTAATCGTGGCGCACTTGACGGCAACGCCGTATTTCTTTGTGGCGTTCGCGCTGTCGATAGTCACCTGATCGTCGGTTTCATTTCTCTTTGTGAGTCCGAGGTCGTAGTATTCGGTTTTCAAATCAACATAGGGGTTGATGAGAATATCCTTTATCTGCTGCCAGATGATCCTTGTCATCTCGTCGCCGTCCATCTCAACGAGCGGCGTAATCATTTTAATCTTGTCCATCAGCTGTTCTCCTTTGTGTAGTCGAGCAGTCCGCCCGCGATGATGATAGCTCTTGTTCTGTCGGAGAGCTCGCACTCGGCCTTGAAGCTCTCGCCGTTTGTTTCGTTGACAACGGTGATGTCCCGAGCGCCGGCGATCTCTTCCTTAACGTTGGGCAGTGAGAGCATATCGCCGAGCTTGATCTTGTCGTAGTCCGCTGCGTCCTTGAAGGTGAGGGGAAGGATACCTGCGTTGATGAGGTTGCTCTTGTGGATCCTCGCAAAGCTCTTTACGAGAACCGCCTTTACGCCGAGGTAAAGGGGAGCGAGAGCCGCGTGCTCACGCGAGGAGCCCTGACCGTAGTTCTCGCCGCCGACGATAATGCTCTTGCCGAGCGCCTTGGCTCTTGCGGGGAACTCGGTGTCGCATACCGTGAAGCAGTGCTCGGAGATTTTCGGAATGTTGGAGCGCAGGGGAAGGATCTTTGCGCCCGCGGGCATAATGTGGTCGGTGGTGATGTTGTCGCCGACCTTGAGCGAGCAGGAAGCCTCGATCGAGTCGGTGAGGGGGCTTGTTTCGGGATATTCCTTGATGTTGGGACCGCGAAGGATCTCAACGCTGTCCATCTCCTCGACGGGAGCGGGATCGATAACCATATTGTCGTTGATGAGAAACTTCTCGGGAAGCTCGATTTCGGCGGCTGCGCCGAGGCTTCTCGGATCGGTGAACACGCCTGCCAGAGCGGAAACCGCAGCGGTCTCGGGAGATACCAGATAGATCTGTCCGTCGGCTGTGCCGCTTCTGCCTTCAAAGTTGCGGTTGAAGGTTCTCAGCGAAACACCCTTGCTGTTGGGCGACTGTCCCATACCGATGCAGGGACCGCAGGCGCTTTCGAGAATACGCGCGCCTGCCGCAATCATATCGCCGAGCGCGCCGTTGAGCGCGAGCATATTGAATACCTGCTTGCTTCCGGGAGCGATCGCGAGAGAAACGTTGTCGGCAACCTTTTTGCCCTTGAGGATGTGCGCCACGCGCATCATATCGAGATAGCTGGAGTTGGTGCAGGAGCCGATGCATACCTGATCGACCGTCTTGCCCTCGAGCTCCTTGATCGTCTTGATGTTGTCGGGGGAGTGCGGGCACGCCGCGAGAGGCTCAAGC
>ONIJ01000159.1 GCA_900317875.1 uncultured Eubacteriales bacterium | reverse complement strand
GCGTGTCAGCAAAAATCACGTTTCGGTGATACCAAAAGCGTTTTTTACCCAACTGGCGGGTTTCGAACCCATGTAAAGCCAAAACAAATTGCGAAAAGCGTGTGAAAGAAAAGAAAAACATATACTCGTTTTTTTCTTTCGACATTTAAATACATTAATTATTTCAAGACCAATCGTTTAGAGATAAGCGGTTGGTCTTTTTTTGTTTCTCAAGAAAAAATTTACGCAACGGAGGTTAAAATGAATTATTTTTTAATGATCAATGGTCGGTTGTTCCAATCGGACGCAGTACCGTTCGAAGGGTTTGTCAAAACTCTGTTTGGGATACCGACACACAAGAATATGCGTCCGCATAAGCAAAAGGCTTTGCTGCTGGGGCATATCAAGAAAAAGCACATGAATAATGAATTCCTGACGATTTTGAAATCGCTGTGTGTGGGCAGCGACAGTCCGGAATTTACTAAGAGATTAAGAAAGATGGGAGATCTCAAAATGAAAAACGGTTTTTTGACAAGTTATCATCAGCGTTGTTTTGAGCTTGCGGTTGAGAAGCTCGACAAAAACAACAGCGTGTTAATGTCGGCGGTCTATCTGCTCACTGCTGACTTCAGGCTGTGGAAACAGAGCAAGAACTATGTTGAGAAGGACAGAATCTGCTTCGGCGCGTTCAAGCCGATCAACTGTACGGAAAACGGCTACACTGTTTACTGTGCCGCAAAGGATGTCTATCTCGGCACCAAGCATTTTTCGCTCAGCGACCTCGCGGATAAGAATCTCATCTCTCCCTTTCTTTTTGAGCTGCTCTGCACGGCAATGGCGATCAAGCGATACGGCGTTGAAGTCCTCGAAAAAGCCAAACGAGGTCAAAAATGATAATCAGCCGAAAAGAAACAGTCAAAACAAAGTCTGCTCCCGTGATGGAATTTTCGCTGATCGAGCGCTTGATGGCGATTGAACCGGACAGGGATATCGTCAACTGCGATTACTGCCTTTACCATACACAGGCAGCCAACGAGGACAAAAGGCATTGCAAATCTGAATACTGCCGGTATGTCGCGGAGCGGATGCCTTTCGGTCAGGTCACCTATAATGACGCGGTTATTGCGGCCGTCTGCGAAGCAGCCGATGGGCGATTCAAAAACAGGGCGTTAAGGCTGATGAATAATCCAAAAGCAAAGCCGCTCAGATTCATGGATATCTTTCACCGAAAGCAGTTTGGTTATTCAATGCAGATTATAAAGCCGACTGACAGAAAAATAGTCTCGATAATCTATCTGCTCACGGCAGATGTCAGATTATGGGATCAGATCCATTTTAATGTTTCGAGATACCGTGTTGATTTTGAGCAATTCAAGCCGAAAGGCTTTACTGAAAAGGCATATACGCTGCTTTGCGTGGCAAGGGATTTGTTAAATAATACAAATTCCGCCGATTTGAGCGACCTTGCGGATACCGGCGTGGTTGAAACGCCTTTGTTTAATATCATCTGCAACGCGCTGACAATTCACAGGTTCGGCGAGGAAATCCTCGCTTTACCGATAGATCAGAAAAAATGAAGGGAGTGATGCAAATTGATTGTCAATGAATGATCTCAGCAAAACACTATGGAGGTACATCATGACAGACTGGGATCGCCTGCATAAGCAGGCACAGATAATGAAAGAACGGTATCCCGCCGGAACAAGAATCATGCTGCTGCATATGAGCGACAATCTGAACCCTGTTCCGCCGAATACAAAGGGAACAGTAGATCACGTCGACGATATCGGCACCTTGCACTGTACGTTTGATAACGGACGCGGCCTCGGCGTGGTTCCTGGCGAGGACAGCTTCCGCACCCTCACTGATGAGGAACTCGCGGAAGAACAGAGTGCTGACGAGAGTGCAGCTCCGACAATGGGAATGTGAGGTAAAAATGGGAAAAAACATCATAGAGATTCCCGCTCAGTTTGTTGAGCGGATTTTTCAGATTTCAGCCGAAACTGGATTGACGGTAGAGAAAATCGTGGAATTGGCAATCAAAAATTATATTAACAGAGAGGAATGATGACAGTGCCGAAGAAAGGCATCAGCGTTAAGGTTAGTGAGGATTTATACGCGGAAATCAACGAATATATCCGCAATCACGACATGACAATGACAGAGTTCGTTACCACTGCCTTGGACAACGAGCTCCATCCTAAAAATGAACAGAAAGAAGGAAATAACATGGCAAACACAAGAACCGTAGCATTTCAGGTACCCGAGGAGCTGTTTCAGCGTATCAAGGAGTATCTGCACCGCAACCACATGACACAGAAGCAGTTCCTGCTCAGTCTGATCGAGAACGAGCTCGAGCGCGAACAGAGCGAGCGTGAGCGCCAGAACGGCGGTTTTGAGGACGAAGACGAGCAGGACGAGGATGATCCCGACCTCGACGAAAACAGCGCCACAGACGATTTTGAGGGCGGTTATGACGAAGACGACCTCGACAGCGAAGCTGAGGACACTGAGAAAATCGCTGACGAGGCAGTGTCTGCCGCCGAAACCGAGGAAGACTATATGGACGAGCCTGATGGCGGCGACGATGACTTCAACGAGGACGAATCCGATGAAGAAGCAGAGGACGATGACTTCGACGAGGACGAAGATGAGGATGAGAGCGAGTCCTACGGCGAGGAAGATGAAGACTCCGAGTTCGACGATGACGAGGATTTCGACGACGACTATGACGACGAGGAATCCGAGGATGAAGGCTACTCGATGAGCATGTAAAGGAGGTGCGCTTCTTAAACGGTCGGATGCCTTATGGCAATTCGATTTTTTGATATGTTTTCGGGTATCGGAGGATTTCGCAGCGGGCTTGAAGCCGCTGGCGGCTTTGAATGCATCGGCCACTGCGAGATCGATCCGTACCCGAACAAAGCGTATAACGCTATTTTTGATACGAGAGGTGAATATTTCTGTGATGACGCAAGAACAATCGATCCAAACACAATGCCCGACTTTGACCTTGTCTGCGCGGGATTTCCTTGCCAGAGCTTCAGCGTGGCGGGAAAGCGGCTCGGCTTCGAGGATACAAGAGGCACTCTCTTCTTTGAGGTTGCCCGACTGCTTAAGGCGAAACGGCCTGCATTTTTTCTACTGGAAAACGTCGTCGGACTGTTATCGCATGACGAAGGCAGGACACTTGAAACCATCTTCTCCGCGCTTATTGAAGTGGGGTATTGTTTTGAATGGTGTGTGCTTGACAGCAGATATTACGTTCCCCAGCAGCGAAAACGGCTGTACATTGTCGGATATCTT
>ONIJ01000158.1 GCA_900317875.1 uncultured Eubacteriales bacterium | reverse complement strand
GCTTGCGCCGATGAAGATGAAGATCGCCTTTACAAACTCGGATGGCTGGAATGAGATCGAGCCGATGTAAACCCAGTTGGCCGCGCCGTTCGTTACCTTGCCCAGCAGGATACTCGTGGAAAGCATAACCACTCCCACGATCATCACGGGCATACGGATCTTGTTGACTCTGTCGGGATCCTCGATAAACCTGATAATCGCGCAGTAGAGCGCGATACCGATACCCGCCGCGATAAGCTGTACATATGCCGAGCGCTCAACCTGACGCACGAGCAGCATTACGCCTATGCCCGTCAGGAAAAGTCCGAGCGCCTCCAGCTCAAAGTTGACGCGCCGCAGCGCGAAGTACGAAACGGAAAAGAAGCCCCATTCCACAGCCGCGAGTGCAAAAAAGAGAACCAGCGGAGCGTAGACGTTTGTTCCGTCGTTCCAGAACATAGCCTCGATCGCCATAAACAGGTGGAAAAGCGTGATCATAAACATCAGCTTCCAAGCCTGGATCGCGGGCTTGTCGCTGACCTTTGAGAAGAACCAGTTTGAACGCAGCGGAGATGTGAAATCGTCGCCGCGCTTGAGCTGATATTCCGTATTGCCGACGGTGATGATGTCGTCGATGAGGACCTGGGCCCTGCCGTGAACGCGGACTCCGTTTACAAAGGTTCCCGTCATCGAGCCTATGTCGGAAATAAACCAGCCCGCGCTGCGCCTTAGCAGCACGCAGTGGTTCCTCGACACGGAAAGATCATTGATAATAATGTCGCTCGCCTTACTGCGCCCGATCGAGTTTTCCCAGAAAACGACGGGGATCATTCCGCCCGTGTTCGGATTGTAGAGCGAAACAAGCGGCTTTTCGGGGCGCCTGCGCCGCCGCATCGCAGCGTAGCACTGGTATACGATTACTATTGCTAACAGAGGCATCAGCATACGCAGACCTACAACGCCCGCGTCAAATATTACCGATGTATCAAACAAATGACATACCTCCCTTTATACTCAGATAGCTATACATATTAAATAATACAGCAACAGAGTAAAAAAGTCAATACCGAGCAGAGCGACGCTGCATCCGATCCGCCTTTGGAAAAACTGCTTGCCGGAAACCTCGGACTGACGGCGCGGCAAGTAATAAGTTATATGTCGTTAAGTTATAAGTCATTCCCGGATCAACAATGCAGGGGCGCACCCGCGTGTGCGCCCTATGAAACCTCCGTACTGTTACAGGGTACACCTGTGTGTGCGCCCCAACAGTGAAAAATTCCGAATTAAAAAACCCCGTCCGCGAAGAATCGCAAACGGGGATGAAATCAATTGTTTATCTGAAAAACGTTGAGCAGGATATTTTTGATGTCGTACAGCTTTCTTGACAGATCAACATAATAAGTATGCGGATTCTCGAAGCGCTTGACCTCGTCCCAGAGGAGGTCGACCTGCTCTCTGCAATAGGCGGCGATTTGCTCGATGTCGGGCAGGTCGTAGACGCACTCGCCGTTTTTGAAAATCGGGACAAGCAGCTCTCTCGCGGTGAAGTCGGTAAGAGTCTTTGTTTTCCAGGTGGCGTTTGGATCAAAAATCGCGTGAGGCCGGCTGTCGTCGACAATTTCGTCAAATACGCAAAGCTCGTCGGCGAGCGCCTTGCCGCTCTCCTTGTCATAGTAGCGGTAAACCTTTTTGAAGTGCGGATTCGTAATTTTGGCGGTGTTCTCGCTGACCTTGATTTTCGGCACGATCTCGCCGCTTTCGTCCTCTACCGCCACCAGCTTGTAGACGCCGCCGAAAACGGGCGAGCCCGAGGAGGTGATGAGCCTCTCGCCCACTCCGAAGGTATCGACCTGAGCGCCCTGCATCATAAGGTCGCGGATAAGCTTTTCGTCGAGCGCGTTTGAAGCCGTGATCGTGCAGTCGTAAAGTCCGGCGTCGTCGAGCATTTTGCGCGCCTTCTTCGAGATATACGAAATATCGCCCGAGTCAAGCCTGATCGCGCACTTTGTTTTGCCCTGCGGCAAAAGCACCTCTTTGAATACCTTTATCGCGTTCGGCACGCCGCTTTTGAGGGTGTTGTAGGTGTCGACGAGCAGAGTCGGATTGTCGGGATAGAGCTCGCAGTAAGCCTTGAACGCCTCGTACTCGTTGTCAAACATCTGAACCCACGAGTGAGCCATAGTTCCGCCGGCAGGCACTCCGAACAGCTCGTCTGTAAGCGTGCAGGCAGTTCCCTTGCAGCCGCCGATATACGCCGCGCGAGCTCCCATTACCGCGCCGCTTGCGCCCTGAGCGCGGCGCGAACCGAACTCGAGCACCGCCCTTCCCTGAGCCGAACGGACGATCCTGTTCGCCTTTGTGGCGATGAGCGTCTGGTGGTTGAGGCTTAACAGCACGAAGGTTTCGATCAGCTGCGCCTCGATCGCGGGCGCCTTTATCGTCATAATCGGCTCGTTCGGGAACACGGGAGTTCCCTCGGGGACCGCGTAGACGTCGCCGCTGAATTTGAAGTCGAGAAGATACTGCAGAAACGCCTCGTCAAATATGCCCTTTTTGCGCAGGTAGTCAACGTCCTCCTGCTCGAAGTGAAGCTCCCTGAGATAGTCCACGACCTGCTCCAGGCCTGCGGCGATCGCAAAGCCGCCGTCGTCGGGAACCTTGCGGAAGAACACGTCGAAGTAGACGTTCTTGCGGTAAAGCCCGTTTTTGAAGTAGCCGTTGGACATAGTGAACTCGTAAAAGTCGCAAAGCATAGCGAGGTTTTCTTTTTTCATTGCAATTTTCCTCCTGTCAGCGCCGAAAGTTTTGTTTTCCTCTCCCATTGTATCAAGCCTTTGACTGTTTGTCAATTTTATTTTTCTCAGCTTTTTCGAAAATATTTTCGAAAAAGCTATTGATTTATTAGAACGTTTGTGCTACAATACTGATATATTCGAACAGACATAGAACAGACGGAGGGCATTATGTACATTGCAATCGACTTAAAATCCTTTTACGCCTCCGTGGAGTGCGTGGCGCGCGGGCTCGATCCGCTTGACGCAAACCTCGTCGTCGCCGACCAAAGCCGCACCGAAAAGACGATCTGTCTGGCGGTGTCGCCGTCGCTGAAAAGCTTCGGGATTCCGGGGCGCGCGCGGCTTTTCGAGGTGGTTCAGAGGGTCGAGGAGGTAAACAGCCTGCGCCTCAGCAGGCTCAGAGGGCGTCGCTTCCGCGACAAATCATACTTTCTCAGCGAGCTCAACTCCCTTCCCGACCGCAAGCTCGCCTACATCGTTGCGCCGCCGCGGATGGCGGAATATATGCGCGTGAGCACCCAAATTTTCGGGATCTACCTTCGCTACATCGCGCCCGAGGACATTCACGTATACTCGGTCGACGAGGTGTTTATCGACGCGTCGCACTACCTGGCGCTCCACAAAATGAGCGCCCGCGACCTGGCGCAGAAGCTGATCCGCGAGGTTCTGCGCGAAACCGGAATAACCGCGACCGCAGGCGTAGGGACAAACCTCTACCTCTGCAAGGTGGCTATGGACATCGTGGCAAAGCATATGCCCGCCGACGAGCAGGGCGTAAGGATCGCCGAGCTCGACGAGCAAAGCTACCGCGAGCAGCTCTGGAACCACCGCCCGATCACGGACTTCTGGCGTATAGGCGGCGGTTATTCCGGCAAGCTCGCGCGCTACGGAATGTTCACAATGGGCGACGTGGCACGGATCTCAATTTACAACGAGGAGCTCCTCTACCGACTTTTCGGCATAAACGCGGAGCTGCTCATCGATCACGCTTGGGGCTATGAGCCGTGCACTATGCGCGAAATCAAGGGCTATACGCCTCGCGCGAAGTCGCTGAGCCTTGGTCAGGTGCTCAGCGAGCCCTACGACTTCGGCAAGGCACGGCTCATTATTATGGAAATGGCCGAGCTGCTCAGCCTCGACCTCGTCAGAAAAGGTCTTGTCACCGACCAGATGGTGCTGACCGTAGGCTACGATACTTCAAACCTGTCAAATCCCGCGCGCAGAGTGCGCTACAAGGGCGAGGTGACCTTCGACCACTACGGGCGCCGGGTTCCAAAGCGAGCCCACGGCAGCGAGAACCTTGGCTGCCTTACGTCCTCGACCGAAAAAATCGCCGAGGCTGCGCTCAGATTGTTCGAGAGGATCGTCGATCCCGAGCTGCTTGTGCGGCGTATGTATATCGTGGCTAACCACACGGTTTCCGAAAATAAAATCGACGTCTCCCAAAAAAGCGAGCAGCTGAGCCTGTTTTCGCCCGCCGGCGACAACGGCGAGCGCGAGCGCCGCGAGCGGAGCATCCAGCTCACGATCCTGCGGCTGAGAAAGCGCTTCGGCAAGAACGCCGTGCTCAAGGGGATGAACTTCAAGGAGGGCGCGACGACGATCGAACGCAATAAACAGATCGGAGGTCACAGAGCATAATGTCAGGCCCGTATGACGACATAATCAATCTGCCGAGATTTCAGACATCTCACCGCCGTATGCCGCTCTATGAGCGCGCGGCGCAGTTCGCGCCGTTTGCGGCGCTGACCGGCTACGAAAATCTCATCAGCGAGGAAGCACGCTTCACCGACAGGCGGCCCGTGCCGGGAGATGAGGAGGCGCGGATAATAAACGAAAATCTGAATATAATAAGCCAAAGGCGAGCGCCGACGGCAGTTAGGGTGAGGTACTTCATCCCCGACGAAAGAAAGAGCGGCGGCTCGGTTGTGAGCAGAGAAGGCGCGGTGCGTTGGATAGACCGCGTTATGCGGAGGATGATTTTCACCGACAAAAGCGAAATTTGCATTGATGATATTATTGCACTTGATATCGCGGAAAAATCGTGATAGAATAGTACCACTAAATAATGAAACGAGGAATTGAAAAATGGGATGTAATCACGATTGCGCTTCCTGCAGCAGCAACTGCGGAGCCGAGAACGATTTACACGAAAAGCTAAACGAATTCAGCACGGTCAGGCACGTAATCGGCGTTGTGTCGGGCAAGGGCGGCGTAGGCAAAAGCCTTGTCACCTCGCTTATGGCTGTGACTCTCAACCGAAAAGGTCTCCACACCGCCATTCTGGACGCCGACATCACAGGTCCGTCGATCCCCAAGGCTTTCGGGATCACAAAAAAAGCCGTCGGCAACGAGCTGGGGATCCTCCCCGCGAGAAGCGAAACAGGCATTGAGATGATTTCGATCAATATGCTGCTCAAAAACGACACCGACCCCGTGGTTTGGCGTGCGCCGATGATCACCGGCACGGTAAAGCAGTTCTGGACCGACGTGCTGTGGAACAACATTGATTATATGTTCGTCGATATGCCTCCGGGAACAGGCGACATTCCGCTAACGGTTTTCCAGAGCATTCCGCTCGACGGCATCATCGTAGTGGCTTCGCCTCAGGAGCTCGTTGGAATGATCGTCGAAAAAGCGGTCAAAATGGCTGAGCTGATGAAAATCCCCGTACTGGGCGTAGTTGAAAATATGAGCTACTTCCAATGCCCCGACTGCGGCAAGCGCCACAGCGTATTCGGCGACAGCAAAATCGACGAGATCGCCGCGAAGTACAACACCAAGGTGCTCGCAAAGCTCCCGATAGATCCCGACCTCGCCGCAAAGGTAGACGCGGGCAAGGTGGAAATGTTCGAGGGAGATTACATGGACGAAGCGGCGGACAAGATCCTGGAGAACTGCGGAAAGTAAAAGGATAATTCGGAATTCGGAATTCGGAATTATTCCGTTCAGCGGGGTTGTATGAAATACTTATAACTCAACAACTAATAAAAAGGCAGGGAGTTTTTTCTCTCTGCCTCTTTCTTATAACTTAACGACTTATAACTTCCGACTTATTACTTCGGACTTATAACTTCGGACTTATAACTTCCGACTTATTACTTCGGACTTATAACTTCGGACTTATAACTTC
>ONIJ01000168.1 GCA_900317875.1 uncultured Eubacteriales bacterium | reverse complement strand
TCGAGTGGGAGTGATATGTAAAACGCCGAAAACCCAGTATTTATGCGGGTTTATGAGCTATTTGAAATGTTTTTGATAACAATTTGATAACAGTCGCTATTACCGCAATTATTCTGTGTGTCAGGTGGTTGTGGAGTAAAAGAGTAATTCTCTTTTGCTTGTGACTGTAAAAATCCATATGATGAAGCCCTTAGCTGTGTGCAAATGCAGCTAAGGGCTTTTTGTTATAAATTTTTAAACAAATCAGAATTTAGCGGCTTTTCCAAAATGCCTATATGATAATATACCTATCGGAAGGAAATAAGCGCACCAAAACAGAAGTGCGATCGTGCCGCCGCTGCCGTTATCACCATTTGCCATATTTGTGAAAACACCTGTCATGGGCATTATAAAACAGCTGATAAAAAAGACACCGTGTATCATCATTAGATATTTTAGCCATTTATCAGGTTTACTTTCTGCTTTAATAGAAAGCCCAATGAAAAAGGTTGAAAGAGCCATCATTCCATATCCGAGCAGGTCATAATTAAAAAGCAGTCCCCCTTTCCCGTAATCCAATATCTTTGTTGCTTGCTCATTTAAAACTTCCAGTCTTACGGTTGTGGTCTGTGCAAAATAAACCAAGAAGATCAATACAGCATATATTGCAGAAAAAATCATTCCAATATTTGAAGTTACACGTTGTTCCTCTGGACTTTCATGATGAAAGCCAGCCGCCATTATGATATAGCCTATCGGTAAAAACATACATACGAGGTAGTAACCAAATGGAAAATCTACTATCAAGAATACTGCAAAGAGAAAAACTGTTAATGTCACTATCGCTGCACCTATCTTTAGAATCAGTCTATACATTTTATCCTCCTACATCTCTTAATCTTTCTTCTTTTTCAATCCCTCAATCAAAGCGTCGCTCAGCTCTTTAGACGGCACCATCGCGGTGATCTGCGTGTCATCGCATCGGAACGGCGCCACTTGCCGAAATCATCTTTTTTACAGTTATTGATTCAGACTCTCGAGAAACTGTTTCAGTTCCTTGCTGATCTGTTCTTGCTTGAAGGTATGGATATAATGGCCGCAATTCAATTCAATCACTTTTGCATCAGACAGACCGGAAGCATATTCTTTTTGAGCATCGATCCAGTTATCAATGCCGGTTTCCTTTCCGTCGGAAACAAACAGCAGCATCGGAATATCGGGCTTAGGCGCACGATCGATTGCTTTACAGGCTTCGGGGATTGCCTGCCCTTCGTTTAAAACCGTTTCATTCATGGCGATTCTGCAGCCGATTGCTCTGTATATCGCCTTTTCTTCCTTTGAAAGCGTCTGCGGGAGCGCGGCGTCGGAGTAATAGAACCTTGCCAACCCCAAATCTCTTGCGAAAACCGCGAGCTTTTGCAGCGGGACGATTCCGTCAAAATTAAAATGATCATACGCCCGCGGAAGCGACATATCGAGCCCGACGATCGCTTCCACTTCATCGGGGTAAGCCTGTGCCCACAGGATCGCTTCAAGTCCCGACATCGAGTGCGGGCAAAGAATGTACGGCCCGGTTATTCCTGCCTTTGCAAGCGCTTCTCTATCCTGTCTGAGAATGGTAGCAAACGATCGTTCTTCCTCGATGATATCGCTGAACCCGTAACCGAATTTTTCTATGACCACGATTCGATACGAATCGCTTAAAAGGCTGTAAAGGCTCTTAAAATCAAGGATAGGCGAAGCGGTTCCCGATCCGGACAGAAACACGAGCGTTTTTTCACCGCTGCCCTCTGTATAGATGCTCATAGCATGATTGTCGACTTCAATGATTTGGCCAAGAGGGTTGAGAAGCGGTTCTTCCTTTTTCACCATGATTTTGTTGTAGAGGAATACCGCGAACAGAAAAACAATCAATAGCAGAAATAGGGCGAGTAAGGATTTGCCGAGATGTTTTAATACCCTTTTCATAGATCCCTCTTTGCAGTTTATTTCTCATAACGTCCCTTGCCGGAATCATCTTTGCGGTTTTGCTTTTGCACATTCCTCGCCGTACGGGGTAGAATCTCTCAAAAGCTGCGTTGAATCGCCAAAAAGAGAGCGTTGCGCTCGTCGCACGCGCCGGATTTTGTGAGGGCGTTGACTTCGGCAAACGCGGCGACGGCTCTTTGCAGCGTCGCGGCGGACTGCTTTTGCGCGCTTTTGATGGCAGCGTCTGCGGCATAGGGACTTCCCCCGATGCGCGAGACGATTTCGGCGCGCGGGCGCTTGCGGTCGAGCATTTCTCTCGCAATCAGCATCAGGCGAAGGCGGCCTTCCAAAAAACCTGCAATGCCCATCGGCGATTCCTTGCCCGTGGACAGGACCGATTCGAGCATACGCAATGCCGTTTTTTTGTTTCCGGCCAAAAGCGCATCGAGCATTTTGAACGCATTGTATTCGGTGGAGGTTGTAACGACACGGTCCAGTACGGGCTTGTCAATCGTTCCGCCCGAACCAACATAGCCGGCCGCTTTGCTGAGCTCGTTCCGGAGCCGGTATGCGTCGGTCCCGACCATGTCGATCAGGGCGCGCGCGGTGCGATCGTCAATCACCGTGTTGCGCGCGGCCGCCTCGCGCATACAGAATTTGGCGGCGCGGTCGGGCGTGAGCGCATCAAACCGAACGAGCCGGTCGCGCTTGGAAAACAGCTTGACGAAGTTCGTTTCTTTGGCGTCGCCGCGGCGAACGAACAGCACGATCGCATCCGGCAGCGCAAAGAACCGGTCGATGATACCGGCGCGTTTCTTCTCCTCGGCGGAAAGGCTTTCAAAAAGGTCCGCGTCGCTCCAATCGGAGACGACAACGATGTGAAATGCGTCGAAGAACGGGAGCTGATCGGCCGCGCCGATCAGCGTTTGGGCATCGGGCTCTTTGAGCCGATGCAGATTCATCTCGGAAAATCCGGGATCGAGCAGCTTCAGCACGCGATCCAAAGCCTCCTGTTTGGTCAGCTCTTCACTTCCAAGCAGCAGGTATGGCCCGCGCAGGGTTTTCGCATTGGTTTCCCGATAAAACGCTGTCTCGTTCATGCGTCGATTATAGCACATCGCAAAGCGCGGCACAACCGGATTTTCGGCGGCTTTTGAAAAACGGTTGACGGAGCCTGTAAAACCTGATACAATCCCACAAAAAACGGGGGAAATAGCGGTGCAGATACGGCGATTTACGGAAGCGGACGCAGATGCGGTTTCCGAGTTGATTGTGCGAACGATGCGCACTTCGAATGCAGCGGATTATCCCGAGGAACTGCTTGCCCGGGTGATCGAACGGCAGCGGCCGGAGGACGTGCGGTTTCGCGCAAGCTGGACGCACTTTTATGTCGCGGAGGAAGCGGGGCAGATCATCGGCTGCGGGGCGATCGGCCCGTATTGGGGCAGCGAAACGGAGAGCAGTCTCTTTTCCTTTTTTGTGGATCCGACCGTTCAGCGGCGCGGCGTAGGACGCGCGATCATGGAAACGCTCGAAACGGACGAATACTTTTTGCGGGCGGAGCGTGTGGAAATTCCGGCATCGATTACGGGTCTTCCGTTCTATCTGGCCATGGGATATACGTATAAAAACGGCATTGCAGAACCGGATGAAGAACGCTTGTTCCGACTCGAAAAAAACCGCAAGACGGAGAAAAAGTTTTTCTGAAAAAACCCGAAAAACACTTGCATTTCGGGCATTGTTGTGATATATTGTATCGGCTAACGGTCCTTCTTGCTTTCCCAAAGAGGAAGGCCATAAGACCATAAGGAGGTGAAAACATGAATCAGTACGAAGTTTTGTACGTGATCACGCCCGAATTGGATGACGAAGCGAATCAGTCCGTTCAGGAGAAATTTGCAAAAGTCATCACCGATAACGGCGGTGAGATCGAAAAAACGGATGTATGGGGCAAGCGTCGCTTGGCTTACGCAATCGATTACAAAACCGAGGGTTTCTACGTGCTCGTGAACTTTTCTGCGAACCCGGAACTCCCGCGCGAACTCGAGCGTAATCTGAGAAACGATGAGCGCGTCATGCGTTACATGGTTACCCGTAAGGAAGCGTAACAACGAAATCTGCACGATAGAATTGGAGGAACGAAAGAATGAATAAGATTACGTTGATCGGAAACTTAACGCACGATCCCGAAACCCGCAGCACGCCGAACGGCGTGACAGTATGCACCTTCACGATCGCCGTGAATCGCCGCTTTGCGTCGCAGGGCGGGGATCGGCAGACCGATTTCTTCCGCATCAATGCGTGGCGTCAGTTGGGGGAAACCTGCTCGCGCTATCTTGCAAAAGGCCGGAAGGTTGCGGTTGTCGGCGAGCTGCAGGCGCGTCAGTATGAAGCGAAGGACGGGACAACCCGGATGTCTCTCGATGTTTCGGCGGATGAAGTCGAATTCCTGTCACCCAAAGGCGGAGAAGACGGCATGGGCGGCGGTTATTCCGCGCCGCGGCCGCAGGCTGCCGCACAGGATCTTTCCAACGGCTTTACCGATATCAACAGCGATGAACTTCCGTTCTAACCATTAAATTTACAGGAGGCTTGCACCATGGAAGATCGTAAACAGCTGCGTCCTCGTCGCCCGAGAAGCAGACGCAAAGTTTGCCGTTTCTGCGTTGAAAAGGCCACATCCATTGATTATAAGGACACTCGGAAATTGCAGGGATTCATTACCGAAGCCGGT
>ONIJ01000155.1 GCA_900317875.1 uncultured Eubacteriales bacterium | reverse complement strand
TTCTTGAGCAGGTCAACACAATTATCGGCAATCAGTGCAGTGAAAAACAGCTTGAATTCACAAGCTCTGTTCTCACCGACATAGACGATTTCTACCTCGGCGACGAGGTAAAGCTCAAGCAAATCCTGATCAATATTCTCGGCAACGCGGTAAAATTCACTCCAGAGGGCGGCACGATAGACTTCACAACAGAGCGCACAATGCGCTTCGACGGCAAATCAACTCTACGTTTTGTAATCAGGGACACCGGAATCGGAATGGATAACGAGTTCATTCCTCACCTCTTTGACGCGTTCAGCCAAGAGAATTCCTCGGCAATCAACCGCCACGGCAGTACCGGACTCGGAATGGCAATCACCAAGAGCTTTGTCGATATGATGAACGGCAAAATCGAGGTCGAGTCCGAAAAGGGAAAGGGCACAGCTTTCTTTGTCACAATCACGCTTACCGACTCCGCGACTTCCGCGTCCGACAACGCCTGCGAGGAGTGCCCGATTGAAATGGGCGTGCTTGTCGCCGATCCTGACAAGTCCGAGCGTGAAAAGGCACTGCTTACCCTTGAACAAATCGGCATAAAGGCGGAAACGGCTTCCTCAGGCAAAAAAGCCATTGAGCTCGCGGCGCTCAGGCACGCTCACAAAGAGCCTTACCACCTGATCATCCTCGACTCAAAGCTGCCTGATTTCAACGGCGGTGAGCTCGTCAGAAGAGTCTGCAGCGCGGCGGGAAGATCGTCGGCTGTAATAATTACCGCTGACGGCGAATATGATATTGACAGCAGCGCAAAGTCTGAGATTGCCGACGGCGTACTCAAAAAGCCGATTTCACAGGACGAACTCTGCGACAAGCTGCGCGCTGTTCTCAAAGCCAAAAGCGAAACATACGCCAAGCTGATTCGCAAGGCAGACCTTCGCGGAAAGCGCGTTCTGCTTGCGGAGGATACCGAAATCAACGCCGAGATTATGAAGATGATTCTCAGTGAGCGCGAGATGGAGGTTGAACTCGCGGTGAACGGCAGGGAAGCGGTGGATATGTTCTCCGCTCATCCCGAGGGCTATTACTCGGTTATCCTGATGGATATGCGTATGCCCGAGATGGACGGACTCACGGCTACCACGGTTATCAGGGATATGGACAGAGACGACGCACGTTCAATTCCGATTATCGCCCTGACGGCAAATGCCTTTGACGAGGACGTGCAGCGAAGCCTGCAATCGGGACTCAACGCTCACCTGAGCAAGCCCATCGTGCCCGAAAAGCTATTCGCCACAATGGAGAGCCTGATCACGGATTAAATAAAAATTTTCCCATTTTCATTGACATATGGCTTTCAAAATGATAAAATATACAAACTGAACAGGCCGAAGCGTATGCTTGGAGCCGGGTCATAAAGACAGCGGTTAAACCCGCGGGACAGTAAAAATCCAACTGCCCCGCGGGTATTATTGTTTTTAGGGGTAAATCGGATCAGAGGTGATACTATGACGTCAGGAAAAAGCGCGAAGGAAACCGCCGTAAGAGTTTCCGTTGTCGGAATGGTCGGCAACATTTTGCTTACGCTGTTTAAGCTGGTCGCGGGAATAGTGGGCAATTCGGGCGCAATGATAAGCGATGCCGTTCACTCCGCGTCGGATGTTTTCACCGGTCTGATAGTAATTGTGGGAGTCCATTTTTCATCAAAGGAGTCCGATCCCGAGCACCCCTACGGACACGAAAGATTTGAGTGCGTTGCGGCAATCGTGCTTTCGGTTCTTCTGCTCCTCGCCGGAGGAACAATAGGAATTGCCGCAGTGCAGAATATTGCCACGGGCGAATATGAACGCAGTTCCGTGATCGGCTGGCTTGCGCTCATCGCGGCTGTGACTTCTGTAGTTGTCAAGGAAGCGATGTTCTGGTATACAAAAATCAACGCCAAGCGGATTAATTCTCCCGCACTCAACGCCGAGGCGTGGCACCACAGAAGCGATGCGCTCTCCTCGGTAGGAGCGATAATCGGCATCGGCGGCGCAAAGCTCGGTTTTCCCGTTCTTGAGCCGATTGCCAGTCTTGTGATCTGTCTTTTCATTTTCAAGGTAGCCTTCGGTATTTTCAAGGACTCGATAGACCGTATGGTTGACCGCTCCTGCGACGAACAGCAGGAGGAGGAGCTTCGACAGTGCGCTCTCGCCGTTGAGGGAGTGGAATCGGTTGACCTGATCAGGACGCGTATTTTCGGCAATAAAATCTACGCCGATATTGAAATTTCAGCCGACGGTTCTCTAACCCTTGAAAAATCCCACCAAATTGCCGAGCAGGTTCACTCAGCCGTGGAAGAAGCCTTTCCGAAAGTAAAGCACATTATGGTTCACGTAAACCCGGCACGGTGCAGTGAAAGTCAAAATAACTTCGGGGAAAACGGCCGGTCGGATAAGCCGGATCACGGCGCGACTGATTAGGCGGACTGTTTAATCTGCCTGTGCGGCTCGCACTCGCCTTCGAGTCCCCTCAACCGCAAATTAATGTACAAATAAAAAACGGATACCCCTTATGTGGTATCCGTTATTTATTGGAGCTAATGAGGTACCTTTCCGTAATAAAAAAACTTTGGCTTTCGCTTGCTGCGGCGTGTTCGGAGTTTAACGCTTCCGCAGCTCTCTCGTTAAAAACAGTCCTCCGGGCTGTTTTTACCCGCCATACGGCGGGCGCACTCGCCTTCGAGTCCCCTCAACCGCAAATTAATGTACAAAATAAAAAACGGATACCCCTTATGGGGTATCCGTTTTTTATTGGAGCTAATGAGGGGACTCGAACCCCTGACCTACTGATTACGAATCAGTTGCGCTACCGGCTGCGCCACATTAGCAAGGCTTACCTATCTATTATAACTCATAAATTGAAATTTTGCAAGACTGAAATTGAAAAATTATTCAATTATTGCGCCGACTTCTTTCAGGTTTTTCAGAACGCTGCTTACATCCTGTTTGATGATTTCCCTGTCGCCGTCGAAGCGGCTGAGCATTTCCTCGACAATTTCTTCCTCGGTAGCGCCGCGTTCGAGACATTCAAAAATCACGTCCACGCTTTTGTTTCCCTGAATCAGTCCGTGAAATTCCGCGCCGTCAACGGGAATAAGCATCGACTGACCGTTCATATTGTATCTTAAAAAACTCGGATTTAGCTTCATATTATTTCTCCTCAGGTTTGATAACAATATTATAGCATAATATCGAGCTTTTGTCCATCATCTTTTGACTTCGGAAAGCCTTTTATATACGTGCACTATGGACAAGCTCCTAAAAATCTGATATGATAGGGAAAAGGAGGCGGTTTTATGACTCAGAGCGATATTATCCGCAGGAGAATTACTTTTTACGGCGAGGTTCAGGCGGTCGGCTTTCGCTATACAGCTCAGCACGCGGCAAAGCTGTTCGGCGCAACAGGCTGGGTGAGAAACGAATACGACGGCTCGGTTACTATGGAAATCCAGGGCACGCGCTTCCAGATCTCTCAGGTCTTAAACGAGCTCGAACGCGACCGCTACATCAGAATCGAGCGCACCGAATCGAAGGACGTCCCCATTGAGGCAAAAGAGAAAAAATTCAGGGTTGCATACTTTTGAAAATATGCGCAGCATCACGCTGTATCCGATATTTCAACTATGACTTAAATAAAATGGGCAGAACATCGACAAATGATGTTCTGCCCTAAATTTATTGTTCGGAAAGCATTTTCTTCGTTTTTGATAGGTACATCAAAAAGAGGACGTACTCTGCGATCGAGAGGATTCCGACTACCTCGGTGAGAATAGCCGAAACGATCGACTGGGTGAGGTCGCCGAAGATTACCATAGAAACGCTGGTGAAAATCTGGAACACGTAAATCACGCTTATGATTCTGATGATGTGGTTGCCCTGCTCCTTCATTTTATGGTTGCCCAGCGCTTTTGAAAGGAAAACTACTCCCTGGATAATATAGATTGCGCTGATGATATTTGTGATATTGTACAATATGTCGGTCAGTCCTTTTATCGCCTCATTTGACGAGAAAACACCGCCTATTATCGTGATGATAATTCCGAAGATTATCGCGTAGAATGCCACCTTGAAGCTCGACTCGTCCTTTGAGGCGAGGTTGACTCCGATAAGACTGATCACATAGTAAGCCACAGTGCCGAGCACGATCGAGTAAACAAGCATTACAAGGATAAATCCAACTATTCCGTTTTCGTTCGAGGGCTGTGAGCTCACAGCCATATACAGCATACTGAACGTGGGCGCGATCAGCGAAATTACCGACATTATCAGTCCGATGTATGCAGCGATGTGAAGCGTTTTTACGCCCTTGACGGCGTTTGGAAAGGTCATATATTTCGCTCCCTTTATTTTTATATCTATATTTTAATTCACATCATTTTGTTTGTCAAGCACCCGGCAAACCTGACGCTGCATTCGATACGCCTTTTTGGAAACCTGCTTCAAAACAAATACGAATCGGAAAAATCACTTTTTGCCTGCTCCGACATATTATAAACCGAGCGACGCTCAGAGATATGAAAGGAGCAATGAAATTGAAATTGGAAGAAATGGCGCAGCGGCAGTACGGAATAGCCCCGCTGCCCGAGAATCCCGTTTACGCAATGGCATACGTGCCGTTTCAGGGGGAAGGCTCAAAGATCTTTTCACCCGATCAGGGCTTTGCCGTCGGAACTATGTATCAGGCGTTAAACAAGCCGTTTTACGGAAGCGGAAAGGGTGATAAAAATGACTGAGCGCGAGGCGCTGCTCAAGAAGATTTCGACCTATCAGTTCGCCGCCTACGACCTGCAGTTATATCTCGACACTCACCCCGACGACAGCGACACTCTCGCTCAGGTAAGGCGATACAGAGAGCTTTTGAAGCCCTTGATCAGAGAATTTGAGGAAAAATACGGTTCGCTGACAAAGCGTCAGGAGGACGGCAACAACTGGGACTGGATCAAGGCTCCGTGGCCTTGGGAAAGCGAGGAGGACTGCTGATGTTTGTATATGAGAAAAAACTGCAATACCCGATAAATATCAAAACGCCCAACGCTAAGCTGGCAAAAGCTGTGATGAGCCAGCTCGG
>ONIJ01000154.1 GCA_900317875.1 uncultured Eubacteriales bacterium | reverse complement strand
TTCCTTGAGGTCGTTGAACTTTTCGAGTCCGATACCGCACTCGTAGCCCTCCTTGACCTCCTTGACAGCGTCCTTGAAGCGCTGGAGCGAGCCGATGCTGTCCTCGGCGATAACGATGCCGTCGCGGATCACGCGGACTCCGCCGCCGCGCTGGATAACGCCGCTCTTTACATACGATCCGGCGATAGTGCCGACGGACTTGATTTTGATGACGTTGCGGACCTCGGCCATACCGAGCACGACCTCTCTGGTCTTGGGAGCGAGCATACCCTTCATAGCGGCTTCGATCTCGTTGATGCAGTCATAGATCACGCTGTAGAGGCGCATATCTACGCCCGCTGTTTCGGCGTGAGCGGAAGCGACAGCGTCGGGACGGACGTTGAAGCCTACGATGATCGCCGAGGAAGCCTCCGCGAGCATTACGTCGCTCTCGTTGATGGCGCCTACCGCGCCGTGGATGACGTTTACGCGGACCTCCTCGTTTGAGAGCTTCTCGAGCGACTGGCGGACAGCCTCAACCGAGCCCTGAACGTCAGCCTTTACGATGATCTGAAGCTCCTTGACCTCGCCGAGCTTCATCTGGTCAAAGAGGTTGTCGAGCGTGACCTTGGTCTGCGCGTTGAAGATCTCTTCCTTCTTGGCGGACTTTCTCTGCTCAACGAGGGTTCTGGCGAGTCTTTCGTCGCTGACCGCGTCGAATACGTCGCCGCCTACGGGAACCTCGTCAAGACCTGTGATCTCAACGGGAACCGAGGGACCTGCCTCGTGAACGCGCTCGCCCTTGTCGTTTGTCATAACCCTGACTCTGCCGACGGTAGTGCCCGCGATGATCGTGTCGCCCTTGTGGAGGGTGCCGTTCTGAACGAGAACGGTGGCGATGGGGCCTCTGCCCTTGTCGAGGCGAGCCTCGATGACAGTACCCTTCGCGGCGCGGTCGGGATTTGCCTTGAGCTCCTTCATCTCGGCGACGAGGGCCACCATTTCGAGGAGGTCCTCAAGACCTTCCTTGGTCTTTGCCGAAACCGGGATACAGGGTGTGTCGCCGCCCCATTCCTCGGGAATGAGCTCGTATTCGGTGAGCTGCTGCTTGACCTGCTCGGGATTAGCGCCTACCTTATCCATTTTATTGATGGCGACGATTACCGAAACGCCCGCCGCCTTTGCGTGGTTGATCGCCTCAACGGTCTGAGGCATAATTCCGTCGTCCGCGGCAACTACGAGGATCGCGATGTCGGTCACCTGAGCGCCTCTGGCTCTCATTGTGGTGAACGCCTCGTGGCCGGGAGTGTCGAGGAAGGTGATGGGCTTGCCGTTCACCTGAACGCGGTACGCACCTATGTGCTGGGTGATGCCGCCCGCCTCGCCCGCGGTCACGTTCGCGTGGCGGATTGCGTCGAGGATAGAGGTCTTTCCGTGGTCGACGTGTCCCATAACTACCACTACGGGAGCTCTGCCGACGAGATTTGCCTCGTCGTCCTCGCTGTCGTCGATGAGCTTTTCTTCGATCGTAACGACGACCTCCTTCTCGACCTTGGCGTGGAACTCCATAGCGATGAGAGAAGCGGTGTCGAAGTCGATCGTATCGGTGGCGGTTACCATTGTGCCCATAAGGAACGCCTTTTTGACGACCTCGGCTACGGTAGCCTTGAGTCTGAGAGCGAGCTCATTGACCGTGATTTCGTCGGGGATCTGAACGGTGATGGGCTTCTGCTTTCTTTCGAGAGCAATTCTCTTGAGGCGCTCCGCCTCTGTTTCGCGCTTGCCCTGGCGCTTGCCGCGCTGCTTCTGGGTGCGGTTTGAGAACTTCTGCTTTTTGGTGGTATGGTCGCGGTCTGTGCTGCGCGACTTTGAGGTGTCGCTCGCCAGATCGTCATATTTTGAGTTGTAGCGCTCAACATCAACGTTGGTTGCGCGGGTGTCGATGACCTTGCGCTTGCGCTGATGGTTGGGAGCCTCGTTTTTCTGCTGAGCCTTGGGCTGAGCGGGCTTTGCCGCGGCTGCGCCTTCGGGCTTTTTGCCGGAGGGCTTTTCCTCGGCCTTTTTCTCGGGCTGAGCCTCTTCCTTGGGAGCGGGCTCGGGCTCGTTTTCGAGCTTTGCGTTTCTGACAGCGAAATACTTGTCAAAGTTTTCGACCTGATTTTCCTTTGTGAGCACGTCAAAGATGACGTCGAGCTCGCCCTCGGTGAGGGTTGTCATTGTCTTTTTGGAAACACCGCAGTGTTTGTCAAGAATTTCGGTAATCTTCTTGTTCGGCACGCCGAAATCGGCAGCCGCGTCCTTCACTTTATATTTAATCATCAAATTCTCCTCTCTTACTCGCAATCATCAATCATTTCACACAGCTTGTCGGCAAAGCCCCTGTCCTCAACGGACAGCACCGCGCACAGTCTGCCGAGCGCCGCGCTGAGCGCTTCCTTGCTTCTGCCTGCGCATTTTACGGGTACCCCTCGTTCTTCGCACGCCGCGAATACCCTTTTGAGGCTGTTCTTCGAAGCGTCGTCGGCGTAGAGCACCAAATGGGATCTGCCCTCCTCAACGGACTGGCGCGTTACGTCAGCTCCGATGACAAGCTTTTTGGCACGTCTGCATAATCCTAAAAATGACAATAATCTGTCGTTCATATTACCTCTGTTCCGCGCAAAGTCTTGCGCTCATCTGTTCATAGACTTCATCGGGGATCCTGCAGCTGAGCGAGCGCTCGAAACGGCGTGCCCTGCGGGCTTTTTCAAAGCATTCGGGATTTTTGCAAACATACGCCCCTCTGCCCGATTTTTTGCCCGTGAGGTCGAGCGAGATCTCTCCGCGCTCGATTATTTCGCCGTTTTCGTCCGTCTTGTCGGGCGACTTCACAACGCGGATCAGCTCAGGCTTAGGCTTCATTTCCCCGCAGCCCGTGCATTTTCTCAGCGGTACCTTTTTCATAATTATTCTTCCGTCTGCTCCTCTGCGGGAGTTTCTTCTTCCTCATCCTCGCCGTAGAAGCCGCTTTCGGGACGGATGTCGATTCTCCAGCCGGTAAGTCTTGCGGCAAGGCGGGCATTCTGACCTTTGTTGCCGATGGCGAGCGAAAGCTGGTCGTCGGGAACGGTCGCCTTGCAGCTCTTTGTCTCCTCGTCGGTGATGTCTACCTTTACAACCGACGCGGGAGAGAGCGCCGCGGAGATGTACTTCTGCGGTTCGTCGTTGTACTCGATGATATCGATTTTCTCGCCGCCGAGCTCGTTTACGATTGCGTTTACGCGCGAGCCCTTGGGACCTATGCACGCGCCGATCGCGTCGACGTCGGGATTGTTGCTGACTACAGCCATCTTGGTGCGGGAGCCCGCCTCGCGGGATACCGACTTGATCTCTACGATCCCGTCGTAGATTTCGGGGACCTCCTGCTCAAACATACGGCGGACAAAGCCGGGATGAGAGCGGGAAATGATTGCGTGAGGACCTCTTTCGTTGTCCTTTACATCGGCGATGTAGACCTTGACCATATCGCCCTCGTGCAGGCTTTCAAGACCTACCTGCTCGACCTTGGGCAGCATTGCGGTGCTCTTGCCGATTTTGATTGTGGCGACGCCTGACTTCTCGTCGACTCTTTCGATCGTGGCAGTAACGATTTCGCCGAGCTTGCTCTGGAATTCGAGCAGGCTCTGGCCCTTCTCGCCGGCGCGGATACCCTGGCGGATAACGTTTCTGGCGGAGGAAACGGCGATTCTGCCGAGTCTTTTGGGATCGAGCGGAACCTCGATCTCGTCGCCGACGGAGAACTTCTTTCTCTTGTTGATTTTTGAAGCCTCCTCGAGCGTGACCTCAAAGTTGGGATCGTCAACCTCGTCGACGATCGTCTTGACGAGCTTTACGTCGAAGGTGTTTTTCTCGGGATCGGCCTTGAAGATAACGTTCTCGTTGCCGCCGTAGTAGCTTTTGCAGGCGATTTCGATTGCCTTCTGTATCTGCTGAAGCATATAATCCATAGGAATGTCTTTTTCCTTTTCAAACATCCTCAGCGCCTCAAACAATTCCTTGTTA
>ONIJ01000072.1 GCA_900317875.1 uncultured Eubacteriales bacterium | reverse complement strand
TTCGATACAGACGACACCTGCACAGTAAAGGCTCAGCTCGACCTGAGAGAATTTGACTTCACTACCAAGGAAGGCGCTAAGTTCACAGTTACTATTGAATATGCTGAGGTTGAAGAAATCGGCATTATCGGCGACGTAAACGGCGACGGCAGAGTAACGGTTGAAGACGCTACATTGATTCAGCGCAGAGGTATTGAGCTCGAGAAGTTCGACGAGACTCAGGAGAAGCTCGGTGACGTAAACCGTGACGGCAGAATCTCCATTCTCGACGTAACCTGCGTTCAGAAGTATCTCGCAGAGATGACTGACGGAAAGGGCGAAGCCGGCAATAAGCTTATGGCTGACGGCACCATCGTTCCCGCAAACCTTCCCGAATAATCCATAAATAAACGCATTTCAGGGCACTCCGAAAGGGGTGCCCTTTTTGCATAGCCTGAAAAAACAAAAAACGACCTTTTATCGCGCCGAAAAGTGCTGTTGACAGAATTATACAGCAATCAAAATGCGATCAATTGTTAATTCGGATTGACATTTCTCTCCTTTGGTGATATGCTTATTGAGGACAAAAAGGGGGGATTGTGTGCAGATCAAGACAGACGCTGTCGCAGCGCAGGGAGCTGTGACGTCAAAACCTGACTACGAAAGCGAAATAATTAAAATAATTCGCGGAAACTATTCTCCGAAGGCAGCCCAGAACAGGCTTGAGGACTACCACGGAAACGACATTGCTCAGGCGATGGACTCGCTCACCCTTCAGGAGCGAAAAAAGCTGTACCGCATTTGTTCCGCTTCAATGCTCGCCGAGGCGTTTGAACACCTTGAGGACGAGGAGGCGGACAGATATTTCAGCGAAACAGATATAAAAAAAGCGTCCGCGATTGTGGCGGAGCTCGATCCCGAAACGGCTGCAGACATTCTTCATAACGTTGAAAAGGAGCGCCGCGCTCTGATAATAGATTCCCTGCAGCCCGACGTAAAGAACGCGATTATGCTCATCGCCTCCTTTGACGACGATGAAATAGGAAGCAAGATGACGACCGACTGTATCGTTATCCGCGAAAACCTGAGCGTTCCCGAGGCTATGAACGAGCTTGTGCGTCAGGCTCAGGAAAACGACAACATCTCGACGATCTTCGTCGTTGACGAGGACGGCGAGTTCTACGGCGCTATGGAGCTCAGGGAGCTTATTACCGCCAAGAAAACCACTCCGCTCGACGATCTGATCGTAACGTCCTTCCCGTATGTGTACGCCCACGAAACGATCGACGATTGTATCGAAAAGCTCAAGGACTATTCCGAGGCTTCAATTCCCGTTCTGGACAACGGCAATCAATTTCTGGGGATCATCACCGCCCAGAGCGTGATCGAGGTCGTTGACGACGAGATGGGTGAGGACTATGCAAAGCTGGCAGGTCTGACCGCCGAGGAGGATTTAAAGGAGCCGCTTTTCCAAAGTATGAAAAAAAGACTTCCGTGGCTGTTTGCTCTGCTCGGCCTCGGAATCGTGGTGTCCACGGTCGTCGGCTCATTTGAGCAGGTCGTTGCGCAGCTCACGTTGATAATGGCGTTCCAGTCGCTCATCCTCGATATGGCGGGTAACGTCGGAACCCAGTCGCTTGCGGTTACGATCCGCGTGCTGATGGACGAAACGCTGACCTTCGGTCAAAAAATGAAGCTCGTCGTCAAGGAAACGCGGATAGGCTTCTGCAACGGACTGCTGCTCGGAGTGCTTTCCGTGGTGCTGGTAGGGTTCTATATCGCGCTCGTAAAGCACCACACCTTCGACTTCGCTTTCGCCGTTTCAGGCTGTATCGGAGCCTCGCTTCTGCTCGCAATGCTGATCTCAAGCGCGGTCGGAACGCTGATTCCCTTGTTTTTCAAAAAAATCAAGGTTGACCCCGCGGTGGCTTCCGGTCCGCTGATCACCACTATCAACGACCTTGTCGCGGTCGTCACATACTATGGGCTGAGCTGGATTTTCCTTATCAATGTTATGCAGCTCGGAAACTGAATAAAAAGCTGAGGGCCGGCAGCAGCCGGCCCTTTTATATTTCGATTACATCGCCTGCGGAAATATAACGCAGGCGCTTCATATATTTACTCATAAATTCAAACTGTGCCGTGCCGGTGCAGTGACAGGTGTAGTAGGTCGTCGGGCAGCCGTCGAGCTGCTTTGCATAGCCCGCCAAGGTTTCGTCGAGCGGCAGCTTCGAAAAGTGGAAGCCGCCCACGAGAACGTCGGGACGGAACCACTCGGCAATGTTGAGTATCCCCTTGTGCGAGCAGCCGCTTATCAGCACGCGCTTTCCGTTCTCCTCAATCAGAAGATAGTGCTCGTGGCGGAAATCGTCGGGCAGCACCTTGCCGTCCTGCTCCATATTCAGCCCGAAGGAGCCAAGGTCGGCAACTTTCTTCGCATCGTTTTTCGCATAGAGCGTCAAGCCGTCCGCAATTTTGGTTTCTTCTCCGCAAAAAATGAGTCTTTCGCTTTCTTTTAGCGTTTTGTCCAGTCCGATAAAGGTCCCGTCGGAGCGCAGATGCGGTTCAAAGGCAAAGCGGCTGAGATATACGGGAGCGGTTTTGTTGAGCGCGAGAAAGGTTTTGAGTCCGCCGCCGTGGTCGTAGTGGCCGTGCGAAAGTACCGCAATACCGACAAGGCTCAGGTCGATTCCGAGCCGCGCGGCGTTTCTGGCAAACAGGTCGGACTGTCCGGCGTCAAACAGCAGCCTGTGGCTTTCGGTTTCAATGTAAAGACTCAGGCCGTGCTCGGAAGGCAGACCGAGCCGCGAGGTGTTTTCCGTCAGGGCGGTAATTTTCATCGTAATACCTCTTTTCATTATTCTGATTTCAGTATACCACGGAATAATAAAAACCGCAAATAACATTTGGAATATTGTGGATTTTTGCGGATTTTTGTGATACAATAAAACTATAGTGAATAAAGGGGTGAGCGCTGTGGCAAAACGATTTTTGTTGTGTCTGCTCACCCTTGCGCTTTTTTCGGTTTCCGCGCGCAGCTTCTGCGCCGACGAGGCAGTCAGCGCTGCTTCGCTTGCCCGCTGTTCAAAGGTTTATGCCTACAGCGGAAGCTCTGCCGCTTATTTTTACGGCTATTGCGGCAACACTCTGATTTCGCAGAGAGTGATCCCCGACGTGATCTCGCGTTCCTGCGAGGTGAGCGGAAGGCTGCGCGCCGTATGCCACGACGAGAAAAACGCCTACGCCCTGTATGAGCGTTCGGACAGCTCTGTCGGTGTGCTGCAAATGAATATGGACAGCGGAAGCTGCGTGAACAGCAATCTTGTCACTGGATATAAAATAAATCCAACGTCGTTTGCAGTCGCCGGCGGCGAGACGTTCTTGATCGATTGCGGCGGCGCGGTATCCTGCGCGGTAGGTTTTCGCGGAGAAAAAACAAACCGATACGCTTTTTCTCAAAATGTTGATCAGCTCTTTGTAAACGCGGGAAGCGCGTATGTCAAGACGGTCGGCGGCGAGGTGTACAGGATCGGCGGAGGCTCTGCAGTCCGTTGCCTGACTGTTCCCGTGTACAAAAAAGCGGAGAACGCGGGCTTCGGTTATGTGCGCGCGGGCGACGGGATATATTCACTCGACGACGGCAACAGGCGAGTCGACAAGCCAAACACGGTGATGACTGCCGACGGAGCGTTTGAATACAGCGGAATAGCGGCTGCGGCCGCCGGCGGCAAAACCGCCGTGCTCAGAACCGACTTTTCCTGCGCGGTAATAAGCTCCGCCTCAGAAGGCGCGGCGCCGCAGCAGGCTCCTGAAAATAACACCCTATCAAAGCTGCGCGCAGGTGAGATAAAGGTGCTGACCTCTGAGACAACGGTGGCGGCGTTCTTGAAGATGTATCCCGAGGTGAGCGCTGTTTACGGCGAGAACGGCAGCGCAGATTTTGGCGGCAAAATAAAAACGGGCTGCCGCGCGGCGGTTTCCGGCGGCGAGTGCACGCTCGCCGTAAGGGGCGACCTCAATTCAAACGGCGCGGTCAACAGCGCTGACGTCAAGGCGTTGATGGAACATTTTGCCTCGGGTACGGAGCTGTCCGCCGGCGTGAGCGCCGCGGCGGATTTCAATTCCGACGGCGCCGTTGACAACCGCGACTTGGTTTTGCTTGCGCAGAGCATTGGGTAAAAGCGCAAAGAAATAATAGAAAATATAGTTTAAAAGCGGGCGCTTAAATCGCGTCCGCTTCTTCTTTGCTGATTTGACGTATTTGGTTTGAAGGGAATTTATCCGACAGTGCGGCGAAGTCCTCCTCCGAAACGATGAGCCCTTTCTCCCTGAGATAATTCTCAAACGAAGCGCCGCTCTGCGCCAGGAACTCATCGACGTCTGCCGCGCCGAAGCCGTCGGCGAGCGGCTTGAAATACGCGCGCAGCAGGGCTCTCAGCTCCGCGAGAAACTCGCTGTCATCGCTCATATTAACATCCAATACCTTCTTGGGCTTGAAATATGACGACATATCCGTACACGCCGAGTTAAATTCAATCGGCGTTACGTCATTGTTTTTATACTCGACGAATGAGTATTTCAGCCCCTCGTGCTCTTTTTCCTCCGATTCGTTTGCAGCCTCCCACGAGCCGAGCCTGTCAAGGTTTGCCATAAACGCGTCGGCGCCGCCGTCAAACTGCATTTTTGTGATGTAGGCGGTTGAGCAGTAGGGGAGGAGCTGACGGTAGATAAGACCTCCGCCGATAACCATAACGTCGTCGGAGGAAAACTGCGACAGCAGCGAAAGAAGCTGCTCAACGCTTCGGCAGCTCACCGCTCCGCCGAATTTCGCTTCCGACCTCGTCAGCACGATGTTGAGCCTGCCGGGAAGCGGACGGCTGTTTTTGAAGGAGCGCAGAGTTTTTGAACCCATTACGAGCACACGGCGCTGTGTGGTTTCTCGGAAAAAGCGCATATCGTCGGGAATTGAGGTCAGCAGATCTCCCTCTTTTCCGATTCCCCAGTTTTGGTCGACCGCGACAATAAGTTTCATTTCAACACCCCTTAAATAGCTACGGGAATTTTGTGCTTGAACTCGTGCGACTCATAACCGATGAGCTTGAAATCGTCCACCGTAAAGTCGTAGAAATTCTTTACCTCGGGATTAATCCAAAACTTGGGCGCGGGATACGGCTCAAGTTTCACAAGGTCCTTTACATAGGGGATGTGCCTGTCATAGATGTGAGCGTCGGCTATTACGTGAAGCAGTGTCCCCGCCTCAAGTCCCGCGACCTGAGCAAACATATGCAGCAGCACCGCGTACTGGCACACATTCCAGTTGTTGGCTACGAGCATATCCTGCGAGCGCTGGTTGAGGATCATATTCAGGCGCTTGCCCGAAACGTTCAGCGTAACGCTGTAGGCGCAGGGATATAGATTCATCTCGGACAAATCGCTGTGGTTGTAGATGTTTGAAATAATGCGGCGCGACTCGGGATGGTTCTTCAAATCAAACAAAATCCTGTCAACCTGGTCAAATTCTCCCTCGGGATATTTGTGCTTGATTGAAAGCTGATAGCCGTAAGCCTTGCCGATCGAGCCGTTTTCATCAGCCCAGGAGTCCCAGATATGGCTGTTCAGGTCGCGGACGTTGTTGGACTTTTTCTGCCAAATCCAGAGCAGCTCGTCCACGCAGCTCTTGAAATATGTCTTTCTCAGCGTCATAACGGGAAATTCCTTTTGCAGGTCGTAGCGGTTTACAACGCCGAACGCCTTTGTGGTGTGCGCGGGAGTGCCGTCCTCCCAGTGAGGGCGCACGTTGCAGTCAATATCGCAAAAACCGTTGTCGAGAATTTCCTTTACGTTTGATTTAAAAACCTCGTCTGCATAGCTCATAATAGTCCCTGCCTTCCGAAAATTGATACATCCTAATTATACTTTTTATCCTCTTATTTGTCAATGAAAAAGGCAGCGGTGATGTTTTGGCTATCGGTTGCATATATATTAACACGGCCTTTCGCGCCTTGACATTTCGGGCGCGAGCGGATAGAATAATCGTAAAGACACGGCAAATCGGAGAGAGGTCTATGGCGAAAAAAGCGATAAAAACCGAATACAGGGTAAAAAGCCCGAAAATTGACAAACCGATTCGTCTTGCTCTGCTGGCGGATATCCACGAGAGGAAGGCGGACGACATTATCGCGCTTTTAAAGGAGTCGGAGCCCGACATCATAGCGGTGGCGGGAGATACGCTTGAACGCATTGACAGAGCTAAAAGAAGGATGAACCAAAAGCACAGATACAACCGCTTATACAGACTGTTTCTTATCGTGATGTTTAATCTGAACCGATTTTCCATTCATATTTTCCGAAGAAATAATCTGCCCGAAACCGAGAACGCCTGCAAGATCCTCTCCGAGGCTGCAAAGCTGGCGCCCGTATTTCTCTGCCGTGGAAATCACGAGGACTATTTCGAAGAAGCCGACCTCGCCTTTTTCAGCGAAAACGGCATAACTCTGCTTAATAATTCCGATACCGCCGTTGAAATAAACGGTTCGCGCCTGCGCGTGGGAGCGCTTTCGGTCGAACCCGATGAGGAATGGCTCGAAGGCTTTTCGCGCTGCGCCGGGTTCAAGCTGCTGCTCTGCCATTTCCCCTCTTTTTACGACGAATACATTGCCGGAAAGGATATTGACCTCACGCTCTCGGGACACAACCACGGAGGTCAGATAAGGCTGTTCCGACGGGGAATAATTTCTCCGGGAGGAGGATTTTTTCCGAAATACGACAAGGGATTATACGAAGATCGTCTGGTGGTTACCGCCGGCTGCTCAAACACCGCCTCTGTTCCGCGCCTTAATAATCCGCGCGAACTCGTCGTGGTGAATATCGAGGGTGAGTAATTCTTTCAAAAGCCCGGATTCCGCAGACATCTGTTCAACTGCGCTTAAAAACCAATACAAATAACAAAAGGGCTCAGCGCGAGCCCTTTTTTCTTTTGCGGATAATTTCCCTGAGCAGTGCGCCGCAGCCCTCCTCGATGTCGGCGTAGGCGGTTTCAAAATCGCCCGAGTACCAGGGGTCTGCTACGCTGCGCGGATAATCTGTGAAATCGAGCAGCATTGAAACCTTGTTTTCGGGATCGCTGTCGATTATCCTCATAGCATTTCTCATATTTGACCTGTCCATTACCAGAATGTAGTCGTACCTGCCGTAATCGGCGGCGGTCATCTGCACGGCGGTTTTTCCTCCGCACGAAATCCCGTGGCGCGACAAAATCCGCTTTGCGGGCGGATAAACGGGGTTTCCGAGCTCCTCGCGGCTCGTTGCGGCAGAGGCGATAAAAAACTCCTTTTCAAGCCCGCTTTTTCGCACCATATCCTTCATAATGAACTCCGCCATAGGGCTTCGGCAGATATTGCCGTGGCAGACAAACAATATTTTAATCATAACTTCCTCCGAAAAGTCCTTTTTCATATCAGTATTATAAT
>ONIJ01000028.1 GCA_900317875.1 uncultured Eubacteriales bacterium | reverse complement strand
TTCAAAAATATCACGTACAAATAAAGGATACGACACCGACATACAGACAGAAACGAATGCGCTTGCGGATAATACCGCGACGGCTGACAAGCCGGACGGCGCAAGTGTCGACAGCAAGGTTAACAGCGCAGCCTCGGCTGCAAGCAATGTCGATGTTTCAGTCGGAAACGCGGAGGGCGCTCCGAGCGAGAAGGTCAGCGCGTCATTCACGAATTACCGCTCCAATTCATCCGCTTACAGGGCGCTTTACGATGTGATTACCCGTTCCGGGGAGAACGGAGCGAAAGGATATGGCATTTGCAGGCTGAACGGTTCAAACTTCTATCATCTTATCGTCAGCTTCGGCGATAGCGATATTAATAGATACTACGAGGTTTATCGAATCGAGTCAAACGATGTTGTCTATATCGGACAGCTTTCGGGCGCCTGCACAACCGTATATATAGACGCCGACAGCGCAAGGCTTTGCCTGATTTGCAATCAAACAGGCGAGTATGTCTGCGG
The DNA here is from genome assembly GCA_900317875.1 of uncultured Eubacteriales bacterium. GTDB lineage: Bacteria > Bacillota > Clostridia > Oscillospirales > Acutalibacteraceae > Ruminococcoides. Next base: position 3,594 of record ONIJ01000028.1, on the reverse strand, counting down.
TTCGGTATGGGACGACGGCGAGCTCAGAGTAGAGTACCGCGGCAGTCATATCGTCGGAAGAGACAACAGCTGTCCGACAATTTCAGGCGGAACAATCGACTTTAACCGTATGGACGATTATTCCTTAATATATAATTTCTAAAAAAATTCACCGAAAGGGAGGGCTTAACAATGATGAAGAGAAAAGTTATGAAGTCACATATCGTCGCAATGGTGCTGTGCGCACTCATCGGAATCGCCGCAATGGGTGTGTCAATGGTGAAAAATTCAATGCCGCAGCCCTCTCACAGCGCCGCGGCGTATCATATGATATCTCCTGAAAACGTCTGAATAGCTTGCCACAGACGGATAGTTCGAATATAAATAAAAATCGGCTATGGTTGGTTCTATAGCCGATTTTTGTTGTGTATCCCAAAGCAATTCGCTCAATCTATGTCCCGCCGTCAGTCCGACGTTGCCGACAAACCGATTTTCTCAAAGGAAGATTGAATAGAACAATACGACAATTGCGCAAGTTAAGGAAGAAAGAGGTATATGTTCGCTCAATCTATGTCCCGCCGTCAGTCCGACGTTGCCGACAAACCGATTTTTCCAAAGGCGGACCGGATGCAACGTCACGTTGCTAGAAGAAGTCGGCCCAATAGTATTGGCTCATATACTCGTTCTGATAAGAGTTTACCGCGCCTGCGTCGAGCTCCTCAAAGCGGTAGTAATCGCAGTCGAGCAGGTCAACGTTCACTGACATATTGTTGTAGGTTTTGTTTATGACTTTTTCCGCGCCGACCTCTTTAAGTCCCTTTACCATCGCGGAAACGATCTTCTGCAGGTAGATCTGCTGCTTGTTGTCATAGGGCATATCTTCAAACAAGGCAGCCGCAATTTCTTTCTTGGTGCAGGAGCTTCCGTGGCGGTGGACAAGGTAGGCGAAAACCTCCTTCGCCTTGCTTCTCTCAAAATGCAGCGGCTTGCCGTCGGGCGTGAACACGTCAAAATTACCGAAGCACTGCACTTTGAGCAGAGCGTTTGATTTCGGAACAATCGGAAATCTCAGGTCGTCGAGCTCGGCGGCGACCTTGTCCTTGTTAACGGGTTTCATAATATAACCGCTTGCGTGGAGCCTCATCGCGTCGCCCGTATACTCCGAAAAGCCTGTCACAAAAATAATATTCATTTTGGGGTTGATTTGCTTAAGGCGCTTTGCTGCCTCAACACCGTCCATCTCGCTCATATGAATGTCGAGAAACGCGATGTCGCAGCCGTTTTCTTTCGCCTCGTCAATAAGATCCCCGGGTTCCTCAAAGCCGATCACCTCAGCTTCGGGCCTTGCCTTTTGAATTGAAAGCTCCAGCATTTGCAGAGCCAGCGGTTCGTCGTCAACACACAGGATCTTCACGGTTTTGTCCCTCCTTTGGCAGGATGACCGTAGCTACGGTTCCCTCGCCGATTTTGCTTTCTATTTTTACCTCGCCGCCGCACATCTCGCGCAGACGTCTGCGGACGTTGTCCATTCCGATGTGAGAGCGGCCGTCGTTCTTAATCTCGTTTACGTCAAAGCCCTTGCCGTCGTCGGAAACGATGACCTCAAAGCTGTTTTCGGTTTCGCGTGTGGCGATGGTCAGCGTTCCGCCGCCTCGTTTTTTGCTGATTCCGTGCTTTACCGCGTTTTCGGCCAGCGGCTGGATCGAAAGCTGAGGCAGCACAAAGTTTTCGGTTTGGATGTCGTAAACTATGTTGAGCTTTTTGCCGAAGCGCAGCTTTTCTATATACAGATATTTTTTTAGGTGCTCGAGTTCCTTTGAGAAGGGAACCGTCGTTTTTTGCTTGAGCGAATCCATATTTCCGCGCAGGTAGTCCGCGAAGGTCACCGTAGCCTCCTGAGCTGTCTCGGGATCGATTGTACACATCATCGCAATTGAGGTCAGCGAGTTATACAAAAAATGCGGCTGGATCTGGCTGACCATAATCGCGACGCGCGACTCGTAGAGCTCACGCTGTATTTGCTGATAGCGCAAGGTCTCCTTGTATTGCCGGCGCAGATCGCAGAGCAGGAAAATGATCTGGATTATCAGTGTAATAACCGCGCCCATCTCGAACAGCATAATGTCCGAGAAGCCGAGATACATATTTATCGTGTCATAAAGCAGGGTGATCCCGAGCGGAATCAGGGTGAAAATCGCTAGCTTAGCGTCGCGGTTAACCTTCATTTCCCGGAACATACACGCCGCAAGAATCGCGGCGCAGACGGTGAAAATAATCTGGGCATAGGGCTTGCTTGCGTAAAGATCGCAAACTTTCGTCATATTCAAAACGTAGAGAACGATTACCATTACAGTGAACAGCAATAAAATAACGTTTCCGATAGTTTTGTGCTTCTGCTCGACAAGAATTGCCTTAATGAACACCAGCGCACATATTCCGAACAGGTGGCCGGTGGTTTCCGTTATGCTCATACACAGAACGGGATCGTTGATCCACAGCGGCAGATAATTGTGGAGCACGTGAACGAGCAGATGAAAGCCCGTGAAGAAGCACAGCACCGAGAACGCGAGGTAGCGTACATTGATCCCTCCGAGAACCGAGCCCGCGATAGGGAAGGCGAACAGCCCGAAGAAGCAGATCATCAGGCAGAGGATCGCCGAGGCGAGGCTGTACTCAATAAGCAGCTCGTAAACGCCCGACGGCCCGGTGAGGTACATTCGGAAAAAGTCGGAAAGGTCGGCATTAGAGAACATGGCATACGGATAGGTGAGAGTGAGCGTAAGCTCGGTTTCGCCGTTTTCGCCTTTGAGCACCGATGTCTGAACGTCGGTGATGCTGTCGCCGGGAGAACCCTCCCGGCCCGAGTTTTTGGCGTCGTTCTCGCTCAGAACCTCTTTTCCGTCGGCTTCAAGTCTGAACCGGATGTTGTTTGCGAAAATTACCAGTCTTTGGTTTTCACCTAAGGATTCCGACAGCACTCCCTTAATCGTCGCCTTGCTGAATTTGGTGTGAACCATTTTGCCGGGAACTGTGTCCTGCCACTCTCCGCCGTCGACAGAATACTTTCCGTCAATCATCACGCGCCGGAGCCTGCCTGACGAGGAGCCGTCAGCATTGCCGTTGTTTAATATCATCACAGCGATCAGCGCTATGAACGAGAGCAGTAAAACGGAGAGTGCAACAAAGGTCATCGCCCTTCCTTTCATTAGCTTCATTTTCACCACTCCCTGACTCTGTTATATTTTAATTATAAACAGGGCAAAAAACATTGTCAATACATAAAAACAAGGGCCGCCGCAATGCGGCAGCCCCGTTTTATAAGAATCAGAATTCGGAAATGTATTCTGCGACAAATCTCTGGATCTGAGATACGTCTCTGATGTTGACCTTTCCGTCCTTGTTAACGTCTGCAAGCCTGAGCTGCTTGTCGGTTAACACTGTCATCTCTGCAAGATACCGCTGAATCAGAGTTGCGTCATCGATGGTAACCTTTCCGTCGCCGTTTACGTCGCCGAGGATTTCTTCGGGCTCTTCAGTTGTGTAGCTGAGAGTGAAGGAACCGTCCTCATTCTTGGTGAGGGTGAAGGTGACTTCAACGCCGCCGGGAACTCTGAG
>ONIJ01000017.1 GCA_900317875.1 uncultured Eubacteriales bacterium | reverse complement strand
ATAAGTTATTTGCCTTTCGCCTTTTGATTTACTCCTCGCTGCCGGTCATTTTTTCTTTTTCTTCTTAGGCACGGGCAGCTCGTCATACATAGCGTTGAAAAGCTCCGCCATAAAGCCCCTGTCCTCAAGATTATCCACCAAAAGCATTTCCTTAGCGCCCTCATACGGCAGCTCATACTGAGCCTCGGGCATCAGCGCCGCGGCGGATTTAACGGGCTTTACCAGAAAGCGGTTGTCGTAAATTCCTCCGACGACCTTGCCCTTATAATAGATTATGTACTCTCCCATCATCGCGCGGTGTGAAACCTCGTCCAGATCCGAGAGCTGTTCTAAAACGTAGTTTACATATTCCTTTGAAGAAGCCATGGTTTACCTCCGTAATTAATTATTTTCACCATATCATTTTACCACGAAAAGCCTGACAAAACAATAAAAAATGCATATAGACAGCGATTTATTTTTTTGATATTATTTAATCGGAAAGCAATTCAAATCACACAGGAACAGGAGGTAACTATGCAAAATTTTGATTACCAAACGCCCACAAGACTGATCTTCGGAGAAGGAGTCGTGAAAAAGCTGCCGGAGGTGATGGAGCGGTTCGGCAAAAAAATACTGCTCACCTACGGAGGCGGCAGCATCAAGAAAATCGGTCTTTACGACAAGGTTAAGGAGCTGCTGTCTGATTTTGAGATCTTCGAGCTTTCGGACATTCAGCCCAACCCAAAGTATGACCCGAGCGTGCTCGACGGCGTGAGAATCTGCAAGGAAAACGACGTCGACGTGATCCTCGCGGTCGGCGGCGGAAGCGTGCTCGACTGCTCAAAGGCAATTGCAACGGGAGCGAAATACGACGGCGACCCGTGGGATCTGATTTCCTACAAGGCGTTCGCCGCCGACTCGATCCCGATCGTCGACATCATCACACTCGCCGCCACAGGCAGCGAGTACGACTCGGGCGGCGTTATTTCGAGAACCGAAACCAACGATAAAATCGGCTATATCGATCCGCTCAACTTCCCCGCAGTGTCCTTCCTCGATCCTACCTACACCTTTACGGTGTCGAAAAAGCAGACTGCCGCAGGCTGCGCGGACGCTATGAACCACATTATGGAGCAGTATTTCTGCGAGGACTCCACTCTGCTCAACGACGGCTTTATGGAGGCGGGACTCAAGAGCCTGATGATCAACGCGAAGAAATGCATCGAGAATCCCCGCGACTACACCGCGAGAGCCGAAATGATGCTCTGCTGCACCTACGGCTGCAACGGTATTTACTCCCTGGGCAACAGCGAAACCGGCTGGCCGTGCCACGCGATCGAACACGCGCTCAGCGCCTATTACGACATCACCCACGGCGAAGGCCTCGCGATCATCACGCCCAGATGGATGAGGCACATTCTCAGCGAACGCACTCTGCCGCGCTTTGTTAAATACGGCGTGAACGTATTCGGGATCAACCCGGATCAGGACGGCTTCGACATCGCTGATAAGGCGATAGACGCGACCTACAAATTCTTCGAGTCGATCAACATCCCGATGCACTTAAGGGACGTTGGGATCGACGACAGCCGGATCGGAGAAATGGCTCACCATATCGCGGTCAACGAGGGGCTGGAATACGCCTACGTGCCGCTGCTCGAGGACGACATCGTAAAAATCCTGACCGAGTCGCTTTAATTGTGCACTGCTCTTCCGAAAAACAAATTTTTATTCAAAGCCGCTTGATGATTGTCAGGCGGCTTTTTGCGCACAAAGGAGAAGGACGCCCCGGATGTTGCCGAAGCGTCCCTAAGAGAGATTATTTATGATAAAGAAAGGAGATGGAAATAATTTGGATTAATAATGTATTGGATTATTTTGTTTTTAATATGTTTATTAATTTATGTGAAAATACCTTCTAACTTAAACTGTGCGTCTGCTGCGCACATCCATCGTGTAGACATTGCGATTTTTGTCTACCATTGTAATCGAGATATCCGGAACCAGCTTATTGAACTGCACCAGGAAACTCTCGTATCCGCCGTCGTGCATACCTGTCACGATTTGCATAGCGTCGTTTTCTCGTACAAACCTTGCCGCTGCACCCGGAGCGTCGTTGCTGAAGATTATTGTCATATCAGCTCCCGCGCTCTTGGAAACACGGTTGAGATATTCAAGCTGTCCGCTTATTAAAGCGTAATTTTCTGTAGGCATCAAAACGCTTAATACGTGGAGCTCACAATCGTACTCTGCCGCGAGCTGTTCAGCGGTTTCAATGATTCGGTCACTTTCGTATTGGCTTGTTACACAGGCAACTACCGACGGCTGATTTCTAAGCATCGGGTTACACCTCCTTCGTTTGCTGTGACTATATACTACCCCTATTATTTGAAAACAATTTATGCAATTTGTGAATTTATTGTGAAGATTTATGAAAAAGCGTGTGTTTTTATCCTCGGACGCAAAAATCGTCTGTGAGTATTCGTGAGATAACGCGAGTATTTTAACGATTTCAGGAGATTTTACCGAGCTAAATTAAATATTTTCAAAAAAGTGTTGACTTCCGCGTAAAACTGTAATATAATCATAGAGCACGAAAAATAATAGGAGGAATGAAAATGTCAACATTTTTAGCAAAACCCGCCGAAGTTGAGCGCAGCTGGTTCGTTATCGACGCAGCAGGCAAGCCCCTCGGCAGAGTTGCCGCTCAGGCTGCTGTGCTCCTCAGAGGAAAGCACAAGCCCACCTTTACTCCCAACGTAGACTGCGGCGACCACGTAATCATCATCAACTGCAAAGACGCTGTTCTGACAGGCAACAAGCTCACTCAGAAGAAATGGCAGCGCCACACAGGCTATATCGGCCATCTT
>ONIJ01000149.1 GCA_900317875.1 uncultured Eubacteriales bacterium | reverse complement strand
ATTACACTGGGAAATGCAGTTACCGAAATCGGCGATTATGCATTTTATCGCAGTGCAGTAAACACCAATTCGCTTTCAATGATAACTTTTCCCGACAGCGTGACCTCTATCGGAAAATCAGCGTTTGAAAACAATAATTACTGGCAGATCACATTCGGAAGCGGTTTACTGTCCATAGGAGAAAGAGCTTTTTATAATTGCATGAAAGGCAGTTCCAGTACCTATGAGGGCGTTACGATCCCCGACAGCGTCGTGACCATCGGTGAGAGCGCATTTGAAAACTGTGCAAAAATGCCTTCTATTACCCTTGGCAGCGGTGTGGAATCAATCGGTAAAAACGCGTTTAACGGTTGCTCCACAATTACAGAGCTTACGATACCAAGCAAAGTAAAAACCATTAACCGTATAGGATCATGCAGCGCACTCAAAACCATCAATCTCTCAAATACTGTCGAGAGAATAGAAGAAGACGCGTTTTCGGGCTGCAGCGGTGCAAAAATAAACTTTGCTTATAACACTACTTTGAAATATGTAGGAAGCCATGCGTTTGGAAACAATTGGAGTTACACTACTGTTTCAGCCAGTTACTTAAAAATCATCGGCGAGGGTGAGTGTATCGGCAATGAAGCTTTTCTGAATACCCAATTTTCATTGAGCGGCGGTTTAACAATTGGCGGCGAAAACGTCAGTATTGGCGATGGCGCATTTTATTGTTCAAAACTGAGTTCCGTTACGCTGCAGAATGGCATCGCCGGTATAGGAGCATACGCGTTCAGAAAAACCAACATCACTTCGCTGACGATTCCCAACAGCGTGACCGAAATAGGCACACAACTTTGCTATGAATGCTCGAGCTTGCAGAGTGTAACCGTTGGCAGTGGCGTTACAGAGATTCCTGAAGAAGCGTTTAACTCTTGTTCAAGCCTCTCAAATCTGACGATCGGAAGTAATGTCACGACCATCGGAAAAGATGCTTTCCGTTTTTGCCGGGCATTAACGAATGTTTCAATTCCGAACAGTGTAACAAGCATAGGCGGAACTGCTTTCTCCGACTGCAGCGGTATTACAACCCTATCATTCGGCAGCGGTCTTAAAAGCATCGGTAATTCAGCATTTTCAAGCTGCGGCTCCCTGACTAGCGTGTCCTTCCCTTACGGATTACAAAGTATTGGATCAGGCGCTTTTTCCGGTTGTACAAATCTGGCGTCCGTGTCTTCCGTTCCGGACAGCGTTACATACATAGGGTCATTCGCGTTTGGCGATCAAGATTATTCTCGCACATCGTATATCACCAATGAGAGTAATTGGACAAACGGTATGCTTTACAGCGGAAAATGGCTGCTGAAGGCGAAAAATACGGTTGTGAACGCAACTGTCAGAGCCGGAACGATCGGTATCGCCGGCAGCGCGTTCACCACATACTCATCCAGCCAGACTCCTGCTTTGCAGAGTATTTCCATTCCGAATTCTGTAAAAAGTATATGTGATTCTGTATTTTACAGGTGTTCCGGTCTGACCGAAATAACCATTCCGTCGGGAGTGACCTTGATCGGCGCCTCTGCATTCAATTGTTGTACCGGCTTGACACAGCTTACCCTTCCGAGCGGGCTGGAAACAATCAACCAGAGTACGTTTTACGGCTGCACAGCCTTAACGACGATCAATATTCCCAACGGGGTTGACAAAATCGATGAGAAAGCTTTCAAGGATTGTACTTCTCTGAGCGGCATTACCATTCCCGGTTCTGTAAAGAGCATCGAATATCAGGCTTTTTATAACTGTGGCGCAAAGAGCGTTGTCCTGCAGGAGGGCGTTCAAAAAATTGCTCAAAACGCTTTCCAAAACTGCGAAATGGAAACTCTTTCTCTGCCCAACAGCCTTACGAGTCTTGGAGATGGATACAGTACATTTGAAAGCTGCAACAAATTGAAGGAGCTGACAATTCCGGACGGCATCACAAGAGTTCCTCAGTACTGTTTCAGATATTGCAGCAGCTTGGAAAAAGTCAACCTCGGAAAGAATATGGAATCGCTGGGCTACGGCTCATTCTATGGATGCAGCAAAATGAAGAGCATTGTGATTCCGATCACACTGACATGGGTGTCTTACAGTGCTGACAGCAGCTGCAATTCACTGAAAGATATTTTCTATGAGGGCGGTTCTTCTGATTGGTCAAAAATTTCTTTTGACAGAAACTATAATTTAACAGGCGGTCGCAGACACTACAATACAACAGACCCCGACACGCATGTACATACAAATCTTTGTACTGCAAAATGCTCCTGCGACTGTAATACTTCATGGGCTTCCGGCTGGGATTCCGGTGAAACTCCTCTCGGTCACAACGTTCAGAACTGGACTGTAACAAAAGCGGCCACCTGCACCGAGGATGGCAGCAGAACAGGCGTTTGCACACGCTGCGGCGATACGATTGTTGAAACGATTGACGCGCTCGGACATGATTGGGAGTGGACGGTAACAAAGGAAGCAACATGTACGGAAGACGGCGAAGAAACCAGAACCTGTTCGCGCTGCCATGAATCGGAGACTCGCGCGATAGAAAAACTCGGTCATAATCTTGTAGAAATAACTCGGGATGAAGCAACCTGCGAAGAAGAAGGAGAGATCACATATCGATGCAGCCGATGCAGAAAATACTTCTACGAAGATATTCCCGCGCTGGGACACGATTATGGAGACTGGACAACAACCAAGGAAGCTACCTGTACAGAGAACGGAGAAGAAAAGCACACCTGCTCGCGCTGCGATCATTTTGAGACACGTGTCGTTGATGCGCTCGGTCATGATTATCAGACGGTTGTAACCCCGGCGACCTGCACAGAAGGCGGTTATACAACTCACACCTGTTCCCGATGCCATGACAGCTATGTAACCGATAGGATCGAAGCGCTCGGTCATGACTACGGCGAATGGACGACGACTAAAGAAGCCACTTGTACCGAAGCAGGAGAAGAAAAGCACACCTGCTCCCGCTGCGATCACTCTGAGACACGCGTTGTTGATGCTCTCGGACATGACTACGGTGAATGGACGACGACCAAGGAAGCCGCCTGCACCGAGGACGGAGAAGAGAAGCATACCTGCTCGCGCTGCGATCATTTCGAGACTCGCGTTGTCGAGGCACTCGGTCACGATTATGACAGCGTCGTTACCCCGCCGACCTGCACTGGGGGCGGCTACACTACCCATACCTGCTCACGTTGTCAGGATTCCTATATCGACAGTGAAGTAAATCCGCTCGGACACGATTACATGATTGAGATCACAAGAGAGCCGACAGCTAAAAAAACAGGCGGCATGAGCATCACCTGTTCAAGATGTGATTTTGATGAGTATGTTGTCCTTCCTAAGCTTAATGAAAACGATTACACGATTTCAAACAACACTGCGACCTGTACCGAAGCAGGCACCGCGACCTATACATGGAATACCACGACATACGGTACTGTCAGCTTCGAAGTTGAGGTTCCCGCCCTCGGTCACGATTATCTCCTCACCCCGATCAATGCACAGCAGCATAAGCATATCTGTTCCCGCTGCAACGCCGTTGACGGCGAACCCGAGGCACATTCCTATACGGACGGCGTCTGCGCCTGCGGATATGAGGAAAGCGGCTTTGTGAACGATCCGAATCTGAAAGCTTTACAGCACACAATCTCACTCAGGAGTGACCTCTCCATCAATTATTATATTCCCGAAGAACTTTTCAACCAATATACGGATATGTATATGATTGGTAAAAAGGCAATTTATGATAAAGATGGAAATATAACCGATTACGAAGACCAGAGACTCGTATATTCCAGAACTCAGGAATATGAAGGTAAAACTTACTATGGATTCAGCTTTACCGGCGTTAATGCCAAGGAATTCAGCAGCATTGTCAGTGCAACCTTCTACGGTACAAAGAACGGATTGCTCCACAAAGGCGAAACAACAACCTACAGTGTTAAACAATACGCGATGGAACAGCTCGCGGCAACCAATGATGAGAACTTGAAGAAGCTGTTGGTTGATTTGCTAAACTACGGAACAGCTGCACAGACTTTCTTCCAGAGCAATCTCATTCATCCGGCTAATGAGGATCTGACAGCGGATCAGAAGGTAGTCGGCACTGTTACGGCAGAAATGATCAACATGCCGTATGACAAAACACTGAACACTCTTGTATCAGGCATTAAATTCAGTTCCGTTACACTTTCACTGAGATCTGAAATTTCTCTTTCGCTGTATCTCCAGAGCGACAAAAACTTGACGTTTGCCTGCGATAAGGACGGAGTAAAATATAAGAATGTCGAAAAGCAGCCGGTGACCGTCAATGGAGTGGAATATCAGGTTGCACGTATCAGAGATATCGCTTCCAATGAAATCGGAAACAGCTTTACGCTGACAGTTACCGATAGCGATGGAACTGACAATGGTTCAGTAACCTACAGCCCGATGACCTACTGCTATAACGTCCTTGACAGAGGAACAACCGAAGAAAACTTACCTGAGGTTGTACAGGCACTGTATTGGTACTGGCAGTCGGCAAAAACATATTTTGTATAAAAAAAGAGGTATATGAAAATGCACAAAGAAAAATACGTTTCAACGGAGCTTGAAATTCTTCGCTTTCAGACCGAAGACGTCATTTTGACAAGCGGTGAAAGCAATCCCGGAGACGGAGGCAACGAAACGCCAAATATGGAACCGTAAAACCAAATCATCGTAACCCGGCTCAAAGCGATAATGGTTTTGAGCCGGGTTTTTCAATTCTAACGGACAGCTACATTGAGCTATTGACCCTCGGAGAACGCGACGCGTTTATCCGGGGGGTTTCACTTGGCGTCAGAATCGCGGTGGAGGCGTTGAACTGCGGCAAACCCTGACCCACCCAAATTCGCCGAATTTGGCGCGAAACAAAAAAACGGGTAACTACCCCACCTCGCCCGACAAAGCCGACACAGGCGATTTGTCGCGGTTTGTGGGCGCGAATAGAGTCCGGGCTATGGAACGAATTTCTTCGGATCCATAGCCTTCTTTTCAGGCGTTGCTTTCATACATTACAGCTTGATAAATATCCTT
>ONIJ01000147.1 GCA_900317875.1 uncultured Eubacteriales bacterium | reverse complement strand
CGCTGTCAAGGAGGTCAAGGAGGGCTACGAGTGCGGTATCGGACTCGAAAAGTTCAACGACCTCAAGGAAGGCGATATGTTCGAGGTTTATACGATCGAGGAATACAGGGACTAAGGGCGGCGCCCGATTACGATTTGCAAAGCATCATTAAGCATTAATATGGAGAAAAAAGAATGGCAAGTCACAGAATAGAACGTACAACTGAAGATATCAAGCGGGAGCTGACGGCGATTTTCCGCGAGCTCAAGGATCCGCGCGTGACCTCGGCGTTTCTGTCAATTGTCAGGGTTGAGGTGACCAGCGACCTTTCCTACTGCACCGTCAAGGTCAGCGCTATCGAGGGGCTCGACAAGGCAAAGGAGGCTGTCAAGGGGCTTAGATCCGCCTCGGGCTTCATCCGCCGCGAGCTCGGTCACAGGCTCAGGCTGCGCCACGTTCCCGAGCTGATTTTTGAGGCGACGGACAGTATTGAATACAGCGCCAACATCAGCCGTATTCTGAATTCGCTTGACATTTCCGAAAGCGAGGAAAACACCGATGAATGAGAAACTGCGTCAGGCGGCGGACTTTTTGCTCAGCCGCGACTGCTTTGAAATTCTCACACACGACTATCCCGACGGCGACACCCTCGGCAGCGGCTTCGGGCTCTGCCTTGCGCTGCAGCAGCTCGGAAAGCGCGCGCGCGTAATCACAACCGACGTCCCGAAGGATTTCACCTTCCTTCAGGAGGGGATAGTTCCTCAGGAATTCGAGGCCGAAACAATTGTCAGCGTAGATGTCGCCGACGAAAAACTGCTCGGCTGCAACAGGGAAAAATATGAGGGGAAAATCGATTTGTGCATCGATCACCACCTCACAAATAAAATAACTGCTCCGCTCAAATGCGTTGACGGCTCTGCGGCCGCGAACTGCGAGATCCTTTTTGCGCTGTTTGGCATTATGAACGTGAAAATCACCCGCGAAATCGCAAATAACCTCTATACGGGCGTTTCGACCGATACGGGCTGCTTCCGCTATACAAACACTACCTCAAAAACCCTGAGGATCGCGGCGGAAATTATGGACATCGGCTGCGACACCGAGTACATCAACAAGGTAATGTTTGAAACAAAGAGCCGCAAGAAGATCGCGCTCGAACGCGCGGTTTACGACACCATCGAGTTTTGCTTCAACGACCGCTGCGCTATCATCGCCGCAACGCTGGAGATCCAGCGCGAGGTCGGCGTGCGCGACAACGAGCTCGAGGGGCTCGCTTCGCTTCCGCGGCAGATCGAGGGAGTTGAAATCGGCGTTACAATGCGCGAAAAGGAGCCTAATGTCTTTAAGGTTTCGGTGCGCACCAACGGAGTTGTGAACGCTGCCGATATGTGCGCGCGCCTCGGAGGCGGCGGTCACGCTGCTGCCGCGGGCTGCTCTGTCAAGGGCAGCTTCGAGGAGGCAAAGAACAAGCTCAAGGCAGTGATCAAAGAGGCGTTATGCACGGAGTAATAGTCATTGACAAGCCTCAGGGCTTCACCTCCTTCGACGTGATAGCGGTTGTCCGCAAGCTGACCGGGCAGCGCAAAACAGGTCACACTGGAACTCTCGATCCGAACGCTACGGGCGTTCTGCCCGTGCTGCTCGGAGCGGCTACAAAGGCGCAGGATCTGATAACCGACCACGACAAAAGCTATGTCGCTCGGTTTAAGCTCGGGATCACAACCGACACCCTCGACATCTGGGGAGAAATCAGGACTGAAACCGAAAGCCGCGTTTCGCGCGGAGACGTTGAAGCCCTGCTTCCGCGCTTCACGGGAGAGATCTCCCAGATCCCGCCGATGTACTCGGCTCTGAAGAAAAACGGACAGCGGCTTTACGACCTCGCCCGTCAGGGGATAGAGGTCGAGCGCGAGCCGAGAAAAGTCACGGTTTACCGCCTTGCGCTTGCGGAATTTGACGAGGAAAAACAACAGGGCGTTTTGGAAATCTCCTGCTCAAAGGGCACCTACGTGCGAACGATCATCGACGATCTCGGCGCGGCGCTCGGAGCAGGCGCGGTTATGACCGCTCTGTGCAGAACGGCCGCCTGCGGTTACACCCTCGCCGACTGCGTTACGCTCGACGGGCTCAAAAAGCTCTGCGAAAGCGGTAGGGCAGAGGAAAAGCTGAGGCCCGTCGAAAGCCTTTTTGCTTCGTATGAAGTTTTGGAGGTCTCCGAGGCTCAGGCAAAACGCTTCAAAAACGGCGGAGCCCTCGACAAAACCCGCACAGCCCTCAGGAGCAGAGAAGTTCCGGACGGCAAGATTTTCAGAGTAAAAGAAAGGTCGGGAGAGTTCCTCGGACTCGGAGAACTCAGCGGCGAACTTGTTAAAATAAAAAAGTTGTTTTTCAGTATGTAAAAAAGCACCCCGCCGAGGGTGCTTTTGTAATTTGGAAAGTAGGTTATAAGTCATTAAGTTATAAGTCATTAAGTTATAACTTAATAACACTGAAAAAACTTTGCTTTTTCAAATAAAAATGCTATACTGGAGCTAAAGGAGGCGGCGCTATGTTCTTTAAGAAAAAATACCCTTTTAATCACTCGGGCGAAAACCCTCCCGAGGCTTTGGACGTTTACAACGGACCTACGTTTGAGGAGCCCGAGGAGCCCGAGGAACCCGAGGAAAAAACCGGGGAGACCTGCGAAGAAAAAAGCGGGGAAACGGAATGAATACTTATCAGAGCTTTCCGTTCAAGCTGCGCCACTGTGTATGGGAAATAACCCTTGCCTGCTGCTTTCGCTGCGCCTACTGCGGCTCACGCGGAGGAACGGCGCGCGATAACGAGCTGAGCACCGAGGAATGCATAAACGTTGCGCGGCAGCTCTGTGAAATGGGCTGCAGGCGGGTGTCGCTCATCGGCGGCGAGGTTTTTATGCGGCGCGACTGGCGTGAGATCGTCCGCTCGCTCACCTCGCGCGGAATAATCACGTCCATAATCACAAACGGCTTTCACCTCACGCCCGAAATTATTCAAGCTCTCAGGGAGCTTGAAATCGAGTCGGTCGCGGTGTCGCTCGACGGCGTTGCAGAGGTTCACGATCCGTTCCGGCAGAAGGGCAGCTTCAACAGGGCGCTGTTCGCCATCGATACCCTGACTGAGGCGAATATCCCGACCTCGGTCATAACCGCCCTGCGCTCCGACAACGCTCCGAGACTTCCCGAGCTGTACGAGGTTCTCAGAACACGCCCGATTTTTGCCTGGCAGATACAGGCTTGCTCGCCTATGGGCAATGCCTGCGACAATGAGCTGAGCGTTTCCTTCGACGCTTCGCAGGTGATGAAATTCATCCGCGAAACCGCTCCCTCGGCGCCGTTTCGGATCGGCGCAGCCGACAACATCGGCTACTACACACCCGACGAGCCCTTTGTGCGCGGAAACCCGGGCAGCGCGTTTATGGGATGTTCCGCGGGACTTTCGGCAATCGGGATCGACAGCGTCGGCAACGTGCGCGGCTGCGAGTCGATGTACGCCGAGCGCTTTATCGAGGGAAACCTCCGGGAGCGCTCTCTTGAAGATATTTGGACAGATCCCGACTCGTTTTCCTACAATCGAAAATTTGATGCAAGCCTGCTCACCGGAGGCTGCAGGGACTGCCCTAAGGGAGATGTCTGCGCGGGCGGCTGCCGCTCATATAATTATTTCACAACGGGCAGAATGTACGAAAACGCCCTCTGTCCGAGAGCGTTTTCCAAAGCGAAACCGTAATTTAATGCGGAATTGTAATTTAATGCGGAATTCGGAATTATTCCGTTCAGCAACCTATCCTTGACATTGCAGGGGCGGTGCTTGCCGCCGCCCTTTAAGCCGACTTTGTCGATAAGCCGCACTCACAATAGGAAGCGAACGCCTGCCGTTACTGTGTGACAGGGGCAAGCCATGTCACTACGACACCAAGGAAAGGTTTGCTGTGCCGTTTAATCAACAACAACTTATAACTTCCGACTTATAACTTAACGACTTATAACTTAATGACTGATAACTCTGAAAAAATCAGTCATCCACTATTCCGTTTATTCCCTCGAAGCTCATTCGGCTGATTATGTCCGAGACCTCCTCCAAGGGGACGCTGCGGTCCGACACGAACCAGTGCTGATACACCGAGAGCATTCCCGATAGCACAAAGTCTATCATAATGTCCGCCTTGTACTCGTCGATTTCAAGCTGGGAAATCATCGTTTCCCTCGTTTTGTCCTTGAGCAAGGTCATAATCCGCGTTATCAGATTGATGTTGCCGTTCATCGACAGCAGATACCCGAAAAATTCCGGATCGACGTTTATCAGCCGGCTGAAACGCTCAAAGAGAGTATAGGGCGCGGACATCGATTTTTTGAATTCGACCGTGCCGAGCAGTCTTTCGTAGCTCGTGAGGATGTCGCTCTCGATTTCCTCAATGACCTGATGAACTCCCGAATAGTAATTATAAAAGGTTTTGCGGTTGATGTTCGCGGTTTCGGCAAGCTCGATAATCGTGATGTCGTTTATGTCCTTCTCGGTCATCAGCTTGGCAAAGGCGTTGCGTATCGCACGCTTTGTTTTCAGCACTCGGCGGTCGACGCTTTTCTTTTTTTCTTCCACTGTAAAGCCTGCCTTTCTACATTTTTTGAGTATAATGTATAATAATATACAAAGTATCACAAATATGTATAATTATCTACATAAATCAGCAAAAATGCCCATTAATTTTTTTGTGTTTCTATTATAATATATAGAGTGGATAAAAGTCAAGGTTTTATAGTGTTTTTTGACTATATCATTAGATTAATAGGAAGATGTGTATATGGAAACCACTTTTATGGACGGCGTTCTGTACGCTAAGCTGCTGCGCGGCGGCGCTGCCAACCTCAAGGCGAATGTCACAACCGTAAACGACCTAAACGTTTTTCCGATTCCCGACGGCGACACGGGCGACAATATGTTCCTGACGATCAGCGCGGGAGCAAACGCCGCAGGCGAGGGAAGCGAAAGCCTGTCCCAGACCGCGGGCAAGGCGGCGAGCGGAATGCTGCTCGGCGCGCGCGGAAATTCCGGCGTGATCCTTTCGCGCATTTTTGCGGGGCTCTCAAAGGGCTTGGAGGGAGTTGCGCAGGCGAGCGTCAGGATCCTCGGCAACGCCTTTGAAAGCGGCGTCAGCGAGGCTTACGGCGCGGTTTCGGTCCCTGTTGAAGGCACTATTCTCACGGTGCTCAAGGACTCGGTAAGAGCCGCCAACGCCAAAATCAGCGACAGCAGCACGCTCGAAAGCTATTTTTCCGACTTCATCACCGAGCTCAGGCTCTCGCTTGAGCGCACTCCCGATTTGCTGGACGTGCTCAGGGAGGCAGGCGTGGTCGACAGCGGCGGCGCAGGCTTGGGCTACATAATCGAGGGATTTTTGAATGTTCTCGGCGGCGCCGAGGCAACTCTTGAAGGTTCTCCCTCGGCTCAGGCGCGAAGCGTTGATCTGGACGCCTTCACCGAGGACAGCGTTCTCGAATTCGGCTACTGCACCGAGTTTTTGCTCAGGCTGCAGAGCAGCAAGCTCGACCTCGACGCCTTTGATGTGGACGAGCTGATAACCTATCTCAACAGCGTCGGCGAGTCGGTCGTATGTTTCCGCGAGGGAAGCATCGTAAAGGTTCACGTCCATTCGATGAATCCCGGCAACATCATTAATCATATGCAGCGCTACGGCGAGTTTCTCACCTTCAAAATGGAGAATATGACGCTGCAGCACAACGAAAACCATATGCAGGAAAAGTTCGCCCCGAAAATCGGCAAGCCGCACAAGCCCTTCGGCGTAGTCAGCGTTGCCGCGGGAGAGGGAATCAAGAACACGTTTTACGAGCTCGGCTGCGACGAGGTAGTGGACGGCGGTCAGAGTATGAACCCCTCCGCTCAGGACCTGATCGCCGCCTTCCGCGAGATCAACGCCGACGTGATTTACGTATTTCCGAACAATTCCAATATTATTCTCACCGCAAACCAGGCGGCTCAGCTTTACGCCGACGCCGAGATCAAGGTGGTTCCCACCAAAACGATTGGCGAGGGCTACGCCTCGATTTCTATGCTCGACACCACCGTCGGCGATCCGGACGCAGTAGTTGAGGACTTGAAGGGCGTGATCGAAGGTGTGGTCACAGGAATGGTTTCACGCGCGGTGCGCGACACCGAAAAGGACGGCGTAAGTGTGCGCGAGGGCGATTTCATCGGCTTTGCCGGCGACACCATCTATGTTTCGAGCGTCAGCCGCAACGAAACGGCGGCCAGGCTCTGCGAGTCGAACGGCGCGCAGAACTTCGATATTATGCTGCTGATCCGCGGAGCGGACGCTTCCGACGAGGAGGCGCAGGCGCTTTTGGCGGAGCTTCAGGGCAAATACTGCAACTGCGAAATTGTTTTGATTGACGGCGGACAGCCGATTTATGATTATATCATTATTTTAGAATAGGAGAATGACTTATGAGAGCTGTAAAAATTGTTACCGACTCCTGCTCTGATTTACCCAAGGAGCTCAGAGACAGATACGATATTGACTATGTAATCATGAACACAGTCAAGGACGGCAAGGAAACACCCGCCAGCCTCGACTGGGAATTCTACAGCCCCAAGGAGCTTTACGACACGATCAGAAAGGGCGAGCGCGTAACCACAACTCAGGTTCCTCCCGCCAATTTCCGCGAGTATTTTAAAACCGAGCTCGACAAGGGCAACGACATCGTATACATCTCCTGCTCGGGCAAGCTCTCGGGCTCGATCAACATCGCAAGGGTTGAGGCCGAAAATATTCTCAAGGATTATCCCGGCGCGGCGATTTGCTGCATCGACTCGATCAATGCCAGCGTGGGTGAGGGAATCGTGGCGATGAAGGCTGCCGAGATGAGAAACAACGGCAAGAGCGCCAAGGAAATCGAGGAGGCAATTATTCCCATCCGCAACAACGTCAATCAGTTCATCACGGTTCACAACCTCAACGCGCTCAAGGCGGCGGGCAGAGTTACGGGCTCGTCGGCGTTCTTCGGAAATCTGCTCGGCGTAAAGCCGATCATCATCTCCGACAAGGTCGGAAACAACACGCCCATCAAAAAGGCAAAGGGCAGACTCAACTCCTTCAAGGAGGTTGTTGCGCTCGTATCCGAGGGCGTAGAAGGTCAGGAGAAGCCATTCGTATATGTCGTTCACGCGGACTGCGAGGACGAGGCGAAGCAGCTTGTCAAAATGCTTGAGGAAGCGATCCCCAACGTTCAGACCTACATCACCTACATCGGTCCCATCGTAGGCGCTTCGATCGGAGCGGACGCCATCGGCGTTTTTGCCTACGGCAAGAGTATTGAAAGGTTTACAGTATGATTCTGGGAGTAACCTTGCTTGTTATCGCCGTTGTTTCTTACATCCTCGGCGGCGTTAACGGTGCCATCATTATGTCACAGCTTGTTTATCACGAGGACATCCGCAAGTCAGGCAGCAACAATCCGGGCTTTACCAATTTCAAGCGCGTTTACGGACTGAACGCCGCGGCTTGGTCGGTAATGATTATCGATATTCTCAAAACCGCGCTCCCCGTTTTTGCGGCGTCGGTTTATATGGGCTTCTTCCACGATTTAGGTCAGTTCGGCGCGCAGTTCGCCGGTCTGTTCTGTATGCTCGGCCACTGTTTCCCGATTTGGTACAGCTTCAAGGGCGGCAAGGCGTTTATCGCGGGCTTTGCGACTATCTGGTTCGTCGACTGGAGGATGACGCTCATCGCAATGGCGATCTTCTTCGCGGTGCTTTTCGTCGGCAAGTATATGTCTGTGGCGTCCTGCACGGCGGCGTTCAGCTGTCCCGTTTCGCTGTTCTACCTCGGATATTCGAATGTCTGGGTAGAGGTCATTGCAATTGCGGCGGCGGCGCTGGTCATTGTAAGGCATTACCCCAATTTCGTGAAACTTATGCACGGCACGGAATCGAAGTTCAGCCTTTCGAGCAAGCACTGAGTTTTTTATAAGTTATAAGTCGGAAGTTATAAGTCGGAAGTTATAAGTCCGAAGTTATAAGTCCGAAGT
>ONIJ01000146.1 GCA_900317875.1 uncultured Eubacteriales bacterium | reverse complement strand
TGACGGTTTAAGCTGCGGCTCGCACAGGATCACAACCGACGCACATTGGATATTAAGTCCCGTGCCGCCCGACTGGATCTGCGCTATAAGCGACGTTCCGGCGGGAGCCTTGTCAAATTCGTCGATGATCTCCTGACGGCGCGCAGGGCTTACCGAGCCCGTGATCGGCTCCATACAGCTGTCGCCGAGCAGAGCGGCGATTTTGGCGACGGTATCGAGGAAAAAGGAGAAAATCAGAACCTTGCGCTCCTGCTCGCGCGCGTCCTCTATGATCTCCAAAAGTCTTTTCGCCTTTGAGGATTTTTCAAGGTCATCGACCTGCCAGGATACCCTGCGCGCGGCCATAAAATTCTGCTCGGAGATCGCGTCGCGGTAAATCCTCTTTTCCTCGGGGAGCAGGTCGCACCACTCGCAGCTTTCGATCAGCTCGGGCAGCTCGGTGAGGACGTCCTCGCGCTTGCGGCGATAGTACACCGGGGCGACGGCGTCGCGGAACTGCGGCGCGGATGAGAGCGAGAGCAGCGGCCGGATGTCTTTGGCGACCTCGCTGTTGAGAATATTGATTAGCACTGCCATTTCCTCAACCTTGTTTTCGAGCGCCGTGCCCGTCATAAACAAAAGCCTGTCGGCGTGAGTGCAGAGCCTTTTTACATTTACGGTGCGCTGCGCGGAGGGATTTTTGATATAATGAGCCTCGTCGACCGTGAGCATAGTTATGCGGAAGCTGTCCCCGAGCTCGAATACCGAGGTGGTTTCGTAGGTTGTGACCGCAACTCCGCCCTCGCTCAGCCAGCTTTGCATCGCGGCGTTTTTGCCGCTGCCGTGCACCCTCACAACTCCGAGGTCGCTGTGCTTTTCGATTTCGCGGCACCAGTTTGTCAGCACGGAGGCCGGACAAACGACCGCGAAATGAGTTGCTCCGCCGTTGCGCAGGTGTACCATGGCGGCGATTGCCTGAACGGTTTTGCCCAAACCCATCTCGTCGCCGAGCAGGATCCTGCGCTGTGCGACCGCGTATTTTACGCCCCATTCCTGATAGCGGCGCAGCGTGCAGTTAAGCCCCGAAAGGTCGAGCTCAACTGCGGCGACCGACTCCGCGAGCTCCTCGGGCAGACCGTAAATATCATCTCCCGAGCCTACTTTGTCGGGCTCGATCGTCTCTAAAATATTGATGTAAGAAATGCTGTCGCGTGAAAAATCATCCCACGCGTCCTTTTCCGAAACGCAGGCGAACTGCTGTCTGAGCGCGCCGAGCGCACCGTTGACGGGTGCGAGATTTGCGTCGGATAAAATCCGGTCGAGCTGTTCGCAGGCGGCGTCGGCGGCCTTCTTTTTGGCTGATGACGAAAACGCCCAGCGCAGTCCGCCCGTAGCGGGCTTGGCGTCCGAAACCGCCTTTGTCAGCGCCTCGTCATAGCAGGCGCGGAAGCTGCCTGCCGTGTTGATCGCGGGCAGCAGCCTTTTATACTTGTAAATCGCGGTAACGAGCGCGGTCGACGACCGATTTTTATCATCGGCGCTCAGGCGGATCTTTTCGCCGTCCTGCGCGGTTTTGGCTATGGATACGGCTATCTTTTTTATTTCCTTAGCGCCGTCGGGACTTATTCCGTTGATTGCGGAGATCTGCATCGGATTCGCCCTGAGAATATCCGCGATCGTGTGAAAGCCCGCGTCGTGCAGCGATTTAACGCGTATTCCCTTTTTGTGGCGGCTGAGCTCGTCGACCTGAATATTTTCCAAAAGCTGTGCGCAGCTTTCGGCTGTGATTTTTGATGCCGCCGACTGTATCTCGCCGCGGCTGCGCTGAGCAAGCTCGTCGAGCTTCCTGAAATTCGAGTAAAGCTCCCGATGTTTTCCCAGCCAGGCTTTGACCTCTCCCGAACTGTATTTTCGTGCCATATTTCACCGCTCCCGACTCAAAGTATTACGGTTACCATTCTACAAAAAACCGAAAGCATTGTCAATTGTACAGACGGATTTTTGCAAACGAAGGGCTGATTCCGGATCGCTGAATCAGCCCGCTGTTTTATTGTTGCTCCCCTGTAAAAACGTCAGGTTTGCTCCGTCGCACAAAACGAGTTTTACATCGCCGTTTAAATTCATTCTGTCGCTGCAGCCCAAGAGCCCTTCGGCAGTTTGGATCTGACTGCCGAAGGGACTTGGTGTTTCAATTATTCAATTATTCTGATACGAATGCTTACCGAGCAGCACGCCGTACTCGGCAAGATACATCTGCAAATGCGTTGCGTCTTCAATGGTGACCTTGCCGTCGCCGTTGGTATCGGCTGAAGCAAGCTGTTCGTCGGTGAGCAAACTAAACTCGGAAACGTGCCTCTGAATTGCGGTAACGTCGCGGATATTTACCTTGCCGTCGCCGTTGGCGTCGCCGATATGGAAGGCGTCGGGTGTGATTTCTGTTTCATAGGTGCCGTTGTTGTCCGCGTCGACCTTCAGGCCGATCGTGTTCTCGTCGATTTCGTAGATGAAAACGGAATTGTAGTTTGCGGAAAAAGCCGCTTGAGCGTGCGCTTCTCTGTTATTCGCCTTTAAAGTGACGTTTTCCAAATTATCCGCTGTCAATACATAGCCTCCGCTTACCATTTGCAGGGACGCTTTATCGGAATTATATCCCTGCACCTGAATGGTAAACCAATCGGTCGGATATGTTTCATCAAACGTCATTGACATATTATACATCGCCGACTCTCCGCGCACTTCAACATATCCGTTCTTGTCGAAAATTACGGATTTGCCTGCCGCAGAGCCTCCGGTGAGAACGCAGTTCTCGTAATCGATCATAAGCTGCAGCTCTTCCGCATTGCTTTGTGAAATCTTATATGAGGCGCCGGCGTCGTACAGGTTATATCCCGCCACGCCATCAGATTCATTGCCGAGAATAAACGAATAGTCCTCAACGATCTCTCCGGGCTGCGAGCTTTGGTTCATATATGCTCCGCCTGATTTTTCAACCTTGGATACCGAACGCGTATCCGAAACGGCAGCGGCATCGATGCGCGCAACGTAATTTTCAACCTTAGCGGCATTTGTTCCGTACAAATAACCTCCGTCGTTTATTTCGTTTATATTTGCGCCGATATAATTGAATCGCGCTCCTGCCGTTGAGGTCATATTCAGATAAGCGGGAATGATCCAATTGTATGAGCTTGTGTTAAAATAGATATTGTATCGCGTGTTATAGTCTGTCGACGCATTCGGGTCGCAAATCTTTATGCAGCCTTGGTAGGTTACGCCGTTAAACGTCCAGCTTCCGTACTCATAGCCGGTCGCAAGGATGGCGTGACCTCCCCAGCCGGCTTTTTGGAATCCGACCAGCACTGCGGGATGCTCGTCCAGCAGGGAGATCAGATTGGTGATATTTTCCCGATTGCTCTTGTTGGGAACCGTTCTGTATTGCTGCTGGATAACGCCCTTTACCTGAAGCATTTGGTAGTATGTGATCAGTGACAACTGTTCAAAATTATACTTCGGGTACCCCAAAGAATTGAGATCACCGGCGCCCGTTTGATAGTCGGAATAAGGCAAAATGCCCTTCTTTGCCAGAAAAGCCAGCGACGACATTCCGTAGCACGAGCCTCTCCACCAATTATCCAGCCACGCACTTCTGCTCCGGGTGCCTTCAAATATCTCCTGATATTCGGAATTTGTCAGATTAATATTAAGCCTGTGTAAATAGGTATTGTTGATTTGATCTCTGTAGACAGATGACGGGAAATAAGCCGGCGCCGAATTCAGGAAATTCCAATTATCCTGTCCCCAGACAAAGCCGCTGCCGTATCCGGAGATCCTAAAGCTCTTTGAAACGGAGCCTTTATAATTTCCTTTTCCCGTAACCGTGACCGCAGCCGTACCCGGCTCGATATTGTTTTTATATGAAACGGTGTAGTCTGAGTCTTCTTTCAGGACTGTTCCGCTCTTTACTACCGTGACACCGGGCTTCTTTTCCCCGCCGTCATATGTGAATTCGGTCTGACTGAGATAAACGGAAGCGTTTGATATGGACAAAGGAGTTATTGTAAAGGACGCTTCCGCAGAGTCGGTATAGTTTCCGACGCCTGTAATGACCGCCTCGGCATTTCCTGCGTTGATATTGTTTTGATAGGAAACGGAATAATCGGAGCCGAGGCTCAAGGTCTTTCCGTCAAGCTTTACCGTCGGAACGGGATTCAATTCACTTCCTGTGTAGATACAGGAACCGCTGAAGGAAACAGTTGCGCCTTCAATCGACTTCTGAAGAATGGAAAACGGTACGGTGACACTGCCTGTATAAAGCCCGTTTCCCCTAACGGTGACAGTCGCGGTGCCCGCGTTGATGTTATCGGCATAGGATCGGCTGTACTCCGTTACCGTTTTTTTCCCGTCGAGCACACTGACTGCGGGCTTCTTTTCCGTTCCATCATAAACAAAAGTGCTTTCGGGAAGCGTTACCTGAACAGAGGAGATCGGCTTGGTAATCCGGAAGGTCTTTATTTCCTGACCTGTATAATCATTGATCCCCCAAATATAAAGCTCGGCAAAATAAGTCAAATCCCTGTTGCCTTGTCCGAAAACAGAATAATCTCTGCCTTTGACCAAAGTTTTCTCTCCGTCCGTTATTGTAACTTCGGGAATTATCTCCTCTCCGCAATAAGTAAACTCCTCTGCGGGCAGAGTTATCGCACATTCGGAAATATCCTTTTTTTCATTGTCAACAAACCTTATCAGGTTTTCGCGCGCGTAAGCTTCGGCATAAGAACCCGTTTTGCCGTAGATAACTCTCACGTCATCACCGAGAAAGGTTATCTCGGTAACGCTTTCGGGAATGGTATATCTAATTCCGTTATCACTCCAGCCAAATCCGCCGACTTTTTTTACTCCCTCCGAAATATTCACTTCATAAAGATGGATACAATCGCCAAACGCTCCGCCATCGACGCTTTCGACACTACCCGGTATAGAAATATAGAGCAAATAGGGCAAATGGGGTGTCTGATCGGTTTCATCGAAAGCGTGCGCTCCGATATTTGTTATGCCGTCCTCGATTATCAGGTTATTAATTATGCAATCGGAATCAAGATACGGCGCAATATTGTTTTGGTAGTAATAATCCTCCAGCTCGCCTTCGCCGCTGATGACCAGCGTATCGTCATTCACAGTCCATGCAACCGGCTTTTTCAGCTTCGGGATAACCTGCTGCGGAACAAGGATCTCACCGCAGACCGAACAACGAACACCATCCGATAAGCCCTCCTGTGTTTCGGTGGCGGGATAGCCCTTTATTGTTTCTGAAATGTGCTCCGATTTAGGAATAACAGTCTGCGCGGCAAGTGTTTTTCCGCACTCGGAGCAATGACTGCCGTCGGACAGGCCTTCCGAGGTACACGTTGCCGGATACCCCTTGTCCGTCACCGCAGTGTGAATATGGACGTCCTGCAATACTCCGTCCGCAACACGGGACACTTCTTCGCCGTTTGCCATCACATACATATTGTCAACGTTCAGGCTGACGGAGGCGGTTCCGATTTCGATCACCTCAAAAGTAAAGGTAAAGAGCGTATCGTTTTCACTCAGCGCCATACTGTTATATTTGCCGTAAAGAGTGCAGCTATAGCTTCCGGGGCTGTTGCTGCTGCAAGACGCTTCTCCGACAGAGGATTCAACTTTTTTAAATGCCAGCTTGTCCGCGTCATAGCTTAACGCTGCGTAAATGCGGGTAGTTTCAAATGATTCGGGCATATTGAAGCTGACAGTCACGCACTCCCCTGTTTTGCCCTTGATTTCGCCGGCGTTTATGCAGTAGTTGGAGATTCCTGATACGGTTACGCACGGCACAACGATTTCCGGAGGATCGTAAAGTACAACGACTGCTCCCGCCTCAATATGTCCGCTGAGGACACCGCCGCTCACGGTAAAGTCGCCGCCGTTTGCGCGGTCGGTGTACTCGCCGTCTGCAAGGTTAGTCGAAACGCTGATGTCGGCGTCATCATCCGAGACGTTCACTATTACAACGCCTTTGCTGCCGCGCTCGATCATATTGACCTTGTTTTTGATGACCTGAACGATATTCTTACCTTCGCCGGCCATCGCGTTGCGGAAGTGATTGACTGCGGCGACCTCGCTGCTGTAATAGTTGCCGTCGCCGTCAAGTCCTATGGTGTTCTCGCCCCATTTGCTGCCGTCGGGACCTGCGGTGCTGCCCTTGGGACGGGCAAAGAACAGCGGAGTGGTGTCGCCCTGAGCGGCGATAACGGCCCAGCCCTGACGGATCTGCTCGTTGTTTAGGAGGCTCCATGAGCTGTACACATTCTGAGAGGGATAGTCGTCGGTGCAGTAGTTGTCGTGCGATTCTACCCACGTAACCAGCCGGCTCGGATCGATTTCCGTCAAGTTCTCGTCGTAAGCCTTGTAGTTCTTAATGTTGCTCACGCTCAGAGTTTTTCTGTTAAGAGCCGTTCGCAGAGTTGTGCCGTAGCTTTCGGCAGTAACATTCATAAGCTGCGCGTAAGCGCCCATTCTGTCGCCGCCTGCAAGGACTTCGCCGTACTGGAACTCTGAGTCGTTATCGAGAATAGTCGGCCAGAAGCCGCCCGCAAAACTTGAATCGTCATCGGGAAGCTCAATGTGCTTGGCGGCGTCAAAGCGGAAGCCGTCGGCGCCGTCGGCGAGGACTTCTGTCAAATAGCCGACGATCATATGCTGCACGTTCGGGTTTTGAGTGTTGAGGTCATAAAGGCCTGTCAGCTTGCCCTGAGTAACCTGACGGCGGTTTGACCAGTCCGTTATTTCAAGTCTGTCGTGGAATGCGTTTCCGCCGATGTTTTTAACGTGGCTTGAAATTGAATTGTAGTCGGAGGAGCAGTGATTTGCAACGATGTCAACGATGACCTTGACGCCGTACTTGTGCGCCTCTTTGCACATCTCCTTGAACTCGTCCTCGGTGCCGAGCTGATAGTTTCCTATAGTATAGTCGGTAGGCTGATACTGATACCACCAGTTTCCATTGTTCGTGCTCTTCAGCGACATTTTGCCGTTGTCGCCGATTTTTACGGCGTTTATCGGCGAGGTTTGGATCGACTTGAAGCCCGCCTCGGCGATGTGCGGGATATTTGCCTTGATTGTGTTGAAATCCCAGCACCAGCAGTGCAAAACTGCACCGTCCTCAATTTTGTCGGGCAATCCGTAATTCCGCTCTGCCGCGGGTTCGGTTTTTATCTCGGCAGCGCTCACGGCGGCGGAATACGGAAGATATGTCAGCAGCATTACCGCCGCAAGTAAAACGCCGACCGATTTTTTGAGATTTTTCATTGCCATCCTCCTTTTACAGTCATCATTATAGTACAACATTCTATAGAAATATTGTATCATATCCGCATACTGTACGCAATCCAAAAAGCAAAGCAGTTTTTTAGTGGTTTTATACACCGATAAGTATTATTCAAAATCCCGTTACAAGTAATAGACAAATCCTTTTTTATTTGATACAATAAAAATATAAAATCAACGGAGGGTTGATTATGAGTATTGTCGGACAGCAAATAAGAAAATTCCGTATCGAAAAGGGATACACGCAGGAACAGCTCGGTAATATGATCGGCGTGACGACGCAGGCGATCTCAAAATGGGAGCGCGGCAGTACGCCCGACGCGCAGATCATTCCGCGCATCGCTCAATCGCTGGATATAAGCATTGACACGCTGTACGGGCGTTCGGCGGAAAGCCTGAGCGTTGAGATAGCTCAATCACTCAGCCATATGCCGCAGTATGAAGCCTATCGCTATGCCTTTGAAATATGCTGGGCGATCCAGGTAGGCTTGCTGGGAGACGCGTCCGCTATCGATTTGTTTGTAAAGCGCAGCTTCGTCGAAGGCAAAAAGCCGTCGAACCATTTTGCAAAGCTGATCCAGGACGGCGGCATTACGCTGAGCCGCATTGCGCCGTATCCGCAGCACTTTTTTATGATGGTCGATCCGAAGTAAGGCGGCGTTCTGCCGGAGCTTGAGAGCCTTGATGAGCTGAGAAAGGTTTTTGCGCTGTTCGCCGATGAAAACATTCTGAAAATCATCTGCTGTATTTACTCGCTTCCGAACATACCGATCGCCGCGTCTTTGATCGGAAAGCACACAAAAATTCCCGAAACCCAAGTCGAAGAATATATGAAGCGGCTCTGCGAGAGCAACCTTGTCACGCGCACGGTGATTGCGACCGCCGACGGCGAATTAAATTCTTACTCCGTGCGCCATGAAGGATTTGCCGTTCCTCTGCTTCTGTTTGCCGATGAAATCGCAAAGGACGCGCATCCGTTTTTCGGCGTGCACAGCAGAGAAAAGCCCTTTTTTCAACGTTCCGTTGATTCCGGCGCCGTTCAGTTGTAAAAAAGGAAAAACCGTTGTTTGTTTTTCTCCTGTTTTTGTCCTACAATAAGAGTGTAAGGCAAAACAGGAGTTTTTTTACTGCGTGAAAATTTCAAGTACAGGTGGAAAGTAAACTATGAAAATCAAAAGAATGCTTGCCGGATTGCTGTGCTCGGTTATCTTCGTTTTTTCCACGGCAGCCTGCTCGGCTGACAAAACAGGCAGCCGATCGGAAGCCGCGGATAAATCCGACTCCGCTTCCGAAACAGAAAGTCAGCCGGACTCAAAAGATACAAACGGTGAAAACTATCATACCCTGTATTTCAGGGACAGTTCAAAAAGAGAGGATGTGACCGCTGTTTTCTGTTCCGTAAACAGCGATCAGACCGAAAAGGTAAAGATGACCGCAGTCGGCGAGGATAAAGAAGGCTTTACCTACTCGTGCAGAGGCGACGCTTCCGCTTATAATATGGTGAGCTTCCGCTATGACGGCTT
>ONIJ01000143.1 GCA_900317875.1 uncultured Eubacteriales bacterium | reverse complement strand
TCGAACCTCTTTTGACAAATTCTTTTAAAAATGCTTTCATTTTGATTTCAGCTCCTTTTTGATCTCCGCAAAACAGCGGCGCGACGCATAGTCGGTGTAGCCGCTTTTGAATATTACGTTTACCGCGCCGGTGAGCGCCGCGGAAAAGCGCTCGATGCGTTTTTTATTGGCAACGCAGCTCTTGTTGATCTTGATAAAGTCGGACGGCAGGATCTCCTCGAGCTCATAGAGCCGTTTTTTGAGACGGAAGCGTTCGCCGCTTATTGTAAGCGCCTCGGTCTTGCCGTCGTTAACCATAACGCACTCGATTTCCGACGGGCTGAGCAGCTTGATGTCGTCCTCGGTGAAGGCGATGATTTTTCCTTCGCCGTTGTATTCCGAGACAAGCTCCTTAGCCTTGTTGATCAGCGCGCTGTCTTTTTTTACAGACACAGCCAACTCTTCTTCAATATCCGGGTGAATTGTCAGCCTGAACTTCATTGTCGCACCTCCATTGTCTGTATTATAGCACACGGTTTTCCGCTTGTCATAAAATTTCGGTAAACGGTATTTTTTTAATCGCCAAAGGTAAAAAAGCGTTTGTTTTCGGTAATTCGGAGCCGATAAATAACCAAACCGGGCGTTTTTTACACAAAACAAAAGGGCAGCCCAAGCCGCCCTCTTTAACTTATCTTATTTAATAATGTTGCGCCAATCCAGGTCGCCTCGCTCAAGGCCGTGGATGAGGATCTCGGCGGTGGCGATGTTTGTGGCTACGGGAATGTTGTGCATATCGCACAGGCGCAGCATATCCATATCGTTTGCCTCGTTAGGCTTCTGATTTAGCGGATCGCGGAAAAACAGGAGCATATCGATCTCGTTGCAGGCGATGCGCGCGGCGATCTGCTGGCTGCCGCCCTGAGAACCAGAAAGGAATTTCTGGATCGTCAGGCCTGTAGCCTCCGAAACCATTTTGCCCGTTGTGCCCGTGGCGCAAAGATTATTTCTGCTGAGCACGCCGCAATAGGCTATGCAAAACTGAACCATAAGTTCCTTCTTCTCGTCGTGTGCAATCAATGCAATATTCATACTCGTTCCTCCAAACAATCACTGTAATTTCAAAACAAAGGAGCATTTAGCCGTATAAAAGCGGAACCCGCTTGCCCTCGAGCCTTTCCGCAAGACGGTCAAACACCGCCAGCGCAGAACTCTTTTCCAGTCCCGCGGCACCCCGCTGCATAATGACGGAGATGTCGACAGAGAACGGAACAAGTGCGATAAGCTGAGTTTGCGCCGCATCGATCACGGCGTCCAAATCCTCGTAGAATCCCAATTTTTTAAACATTTTGCGGTCAAACCTGTTGATGACCAGCCTGAGGTTTTTTACTCCGAGCGCGTCGAGCTTTTTTCTCACCTTAAGCGCACCGCGCACGCTTGTAGGCTCGGCGTTCGTCACAATAAGCGCTTTGTCGGCAGGCGCCGCCGCCGTTACAAAGCCCGAGCTGATTCCCGCCGGGGAATCGATTATAACATAGTCGAAGTTGTTTTTTACGGAATCGACGAGCTGCTTGAACACCGAGGGGCTGAGCTCGTTTTCCGCGTCAAACGGCGCCGCCATCAAAAAGAGGTTTTTGTTGTGACGGCTTTTGTATATTGCCTCGCCAAAGCTGCAGTTGCCGCACACGGCGTCGGAAGCGTCGAAAAGAATGTCCTGCTCAATGTCGAGCATAATATCAAGTCCGCGCATACCGCAGTCGCAGTCGATCAGCAAAACCTTTTTTCCTTGTTTGACGAGTGCCACGGAAAGACTGATGCACACGGTTGACTTTCCGGTGCCGCCTTTTCCCGAGGCAACAACGATTACATTGTCCATATTATACTACCTCTAAAACATATTAACACAATTTTTTGTAAAATGCAATAAAAGTATGATGTTTTATCAAACAAAATTTTTTCCTTTTATTTATGCATTGTGCCAAGCAGGACTAATTATGCGTTTTCATCCGTTTCGGCGGTTATTTATTGAAATAGGCGTCTAGCAGATCCTTTGCCACCTGCATTGAGTATTTTCCGCGCACACCGTGCTCAAGCACCACCGCAATTGCGACCTGCGGCTTATCGTACGGCGCGTAGCACATAAAGGTGGTGTGGTCGGAGCCCGAGTTTTCGGCGGTTCCGGTTTTTGCCGCGACCTTGACCTTGTAGCCGCCGAACACCGAATAGCCGGTTCCCTCCTCGGACTGAGTCACGCCGAGCATATCTTCCTGAACTGTTTTCAGGTTCTTCTGCGAAACGCCGCACTCATCCTCCACCTCTGCGCCCGAGTAGTCCGCAACTACCTCCTTGCGCTCGTAATCGGTTATTTTGCTGACGATGTGAGTTTTAAGGCGCACGCCGTTATTTGCGATAGTGGCCGCATATGTGGCGAGCTGAACGGGAGTAAAGGCGTTGTCGGACTGTCCGATCGCCGCCTGGACCGTGTTGCCCGGCTGCCATTCGGTGCTGTCGCGCCCTGCCAGAGTGCCCTTTGACTCCTCGATTTCAAGACCAGTGTATTCTCCCAGACCGAACTTTTCGGCGTAGAGATACATAGTGTCGATACCGAGCAGCCTGCCGACCTCGGCAAAATAATAGTTGCAGGACTGGGCTATCGCGCTGCGCAGATCCATTTCCTCGTGCTTGTGCATACACTCGACTACGTTCGAAGGATAGTAGTCGTATTTTTGCGTGCAGTAAATTTTGGTTTCCGGGGTGATAATCTTTTCCTCCAGCGCAGCCATAGCGACAATAGGCTTGAAAACCGAGCCCCATTCAAAGGTGCCCGAAAAAGCGCGGTTATACAGAGGAGATTTTTTGTCGTTGGAAAGAGTTGTGTAATAGTCGTCGTATTCGCTGTATTTGTTGAGGTCATAGGTCGGATAGCTCGCCGCCGCGAGCACAGAAAAATCGTTTACGTCGAGCATTACCACCGCGCCCGATTCGCAGTCCTCGCCCTGGAGCTTTTTTCCCTTTTCCTCGCTCTCCTCCTTGCCTTCCTTCTGAGCCGCCTTGATGTTGGTTTCAAGCGATTTTGCAGCGACCTGCTGCAGCTTGCTGTCGAGCGTGAGATATACCGTATTGCCCGGCTTTGCGTTTATGGTTTCGACGGTGTCAACAATGGTGCCGTCGGAATTTCTCTGAATGATCTTTGTGCCGCCCTCGCCCTTGAGCTCCTCCTCAAAGGCTTTTTCGATGCCGAACTTGCCGACCTCGTCGTTTATTCCGTAATTCTTTGCGCTGTAGGAAAGCTCATCATACTCCTCCTTGCTGATCGCGCCGAGCGCTCCGAGGATATGCGGCGCGAGCGCGGGATTATCTGCCGCGCGGACAAGATATGTGCGTACGTCCACGCCGCCCACGCCCTGGGTGTTCTCACTGACAGCCGTAACAGCGTCGCGGCTCACGTCGGAGGCAAAGGTGTAGGGATTTGAGTTGGAATAGTTTTCCCTGACCATATTGTAACGCACCGATGCGAGCGCGAACCTGTGCGCGTCGCTGAGGTCGCCGTCTACGGAATATTTGTCGCAGAGCAGCTCGACGCACCGCGCGGCGTCTGCGTCGGACGGGGCTCCGAGCTCGGATCTCAGCTCGGAGATCTCATCATCGGAATCGTCCTCAAAGGCAAAGCCGTTCTTTGTTAGAGTGATCGGAAGGGCGTTGTCCCACTTGTCGCCCGTTTTATCGAGCAGATCGACAAGGCTGAGAATAGTGCTGTCGAGCTTGCTCTCGTCGACATAGAGCTTGTCGAATACTATTTTATAATGCGTAATATTAGTCACCAGACCTACGCCGTTGCGGTCGAGAATTTCGCCGCGCGTCGGCGAGGTGTCCACATTAAAGCTTGTTGACCGCGTTGAAAGCCGCTTGTATTCTTTTCCGTGGATGAGCTGCCAGTCGACAAGGCGCGCCGCAAAAACCGCCGCGACAAACAGCGCGATTATTCCGCAGATCATAAACGGAAGTTTTCCGCGCAGTTTTTTTCGCATTGCCGCTCAGCTCCTTTCAATTAAATGTCCTGTATAAAAATCTGTTCAAAAAATACAGCGGGAAAAAGCACAGGAAGGTCATTCCCATTCTCACGGGGTAGCGCGGAAAAAACAGCGCCGCGCAGTCGGGAATACCTGCCCAAAGCCTGAAAAACACAAAATAAAGTCCGATCACCGCCACCGTTGAGCCCAGCGAAAGCACGCTGCCGGTCAACGGGTTGCGGTTAAGATATGAATCGAGAAGGGCTGACTGCGCAAAGCACACAAGAGTGAACGCCACCGCGAAGTAGCCGATTTTTCCGCCCGCAGAGATGTCCGCGAAAACTCCGCACACCGCGCCCCATATCAGAGCGGGAATGACATCCTCGCACACCGAGATCGAAAGCGCCGCCGCAAGCAGTAAAAAAGCCTTTGCTCCGAAGAACTCCGGCAGGAGCCTCGGCGTGCTCTGGAGCACCCAGAGCAGGATTATCTCGAGCGAAAAAGCGAGGTATCTGAAAAACTTCCGCCTACTTTGCATCGGACTTCACCACCTTGCCCTTTGACTCAAAGTCGGTGATCACCGCCGCCGAGGTGATTTTGCGGACATCCTCGTACGGCTTTATCACGGCGCAGCGCGAGGCGTCGTATTTGTTGAACTCGATCGACTGCACCTCGCCTATGAGCAATCCCGAGGGATAAGCGCCTCCCGTGCCCGAGGTGACAACCATATCGCCCTCCTTGACCTTGTGGTTCTCGGTGAGCTTGTTCATACTCGTGAGATTTTTGTCGCAGAGAGAAACGCTTCCGCTGAGGATCCCGCTGTCGCCGCTCTGCTTGTCAACCACTCCCGCCTTTGTGTCGGGCGCAAGTATCGTCTGCACCCTGCAGGTTGCGGCGTCTGCCTGACAAACCCAGCCGACAAGTCCGTTGTCGGTTATTACGGGCGCGTTTACCTTGACGCCTACGGAGGTGCCGACGTCGAGGGTAAAGGAGTAAAAATCATCGTTTACGTCGCGGCGGATCACGTTTGCGGGAGCGATTTTGTAAGAGGGATTCTCCTTTTTCAGCTCATAATAGCTCCACAGCTTTTCGTTTTCCGACTTAACGTCTATGTATTCCGCAAGCTGTTCGCGCAGCGAGGCGTTTTCCTTTTTCAGCTCCTCGTTTTCCTTTAAAAGCTCATCGCGCGTGGCGGAGTCCGCGCTCGAGGTCGCCATTGCACTGAGCCTGAACAGTCCCTTTGTCGCCGCGTTTATTCCGCTTGAAACGATGGAATTTTCCGCCTGCGAGAAAACGCCCAGCACCGTTAAGATGATGAGCGTGACGCATAACGCTTTCAGGTTGCGGTTGTATTTTCCCTTTTTCATAGTCTTATCTTCTGTTGTGCTTGTACTTGCTCGCCGCCGCCTTGCCCAGACGCTTTCCGGCGCCGTCTACAACGCAGTCGAGAGGACGGTTGGCTACGTGGACGGGCATACCCGTCTGCTGCATTACAAGCATATCGATGCCGCGGAGCAGCGCGCCGCCGCCCGTGAGCATAATTCCGTGGTCGATGATGTCCGCCGAAAGCTCGGGCGGAGTTTTTTCGAGGGTGGTTTTAATCGCCTCTACAATGGTATTCAGCGGATCTGCGAGCGCGTC
>ONIJ01000141.1 GCA_900317875.1 uncultured Eubacteriales bacterium | reverse complement strand
TTAAATTTTTTCGCAAATTCTCAACTTTGCACTCCTTGCTCTGGGGTTTTTAGTCAATTCTGTTTCATTTGCACAAACAGGTTTTTTATTGACTAATCTTGCTTTTGGCTTGTTTCCGCAGACGCAAACCGGGAAATCCTTGGGGCAAATACAGCCCTGACACCAGCCTGCCATTTTCTGTTTTACAATCCTGTCCTCGAGCGAATGGAAGGTGATGACGGCGAGTCTTCCGCCCTTTCCGAGCAGCGTAAACGCGTCGTTCAAGCCTTTGTCAAGCACGTTGAGCTCGTCGTTTACGGCTATGCGGATAGCCTGAAAGGTCTTGCGCGCAGGGTGTCCGTCGCGTCTGACCTTCTGCGGAACATTCGCCTTGACGATTTCGGCAAGCTGAAGGGTAGTCGTTATGGGCTCGCGCTCACGCGCGGCTACGATCCCCTTTGCGATTGAGGAAGCGTACTTTTCCTCACCGTATTCGAATATTATTTTTCTCAGCTCCTCAAACGAAAGCGTGTTAACAAGCTCCTCGGCGGTGATCCCGCTTTGGCTCATACGCATATCGAGCGGAGCGTCCTCGTGAAATGAAAAACCGCGCGACGCGGTGTCGAGCTGATGAGAAGATACGCCGATGTCGAGCAGCACGCCGTCGACCTTGCCGACTCCGCGAAGCTCGAGAAGATCCTTCATATTGCCGAAGTTGCCCTTTATGATTATCGAATTTTCATTGTCCTTGAATCTTTGCGTCAGTGTTTTGATAGCGTCGGGATCCTGATCGATGGAAATAAGCTTTCCTGTCGTCAGATGTCTGAGGATTTCTCCGCTGTGACCTCCGCCGCCTGCGGTACCGTCGACATAGATACCGTTTTCTTTGATATTGAGTCCCTCTATGGTTTCCTGAAGAAGAACGGGAATATGAGAAAAGCCCATTTCGTCCTCCTTAGAGTTTAAGTAATGTAAGCGCCTCGGCTATTGTGTCCTTCTGAGAATCGATGAACTCCTCGAATCTCTTGCCGCTCCAGATTTCAATGCGGTTGTTCATACCGATGACGAGCGCGTCGCTTTCGATCCCCGCAAACTCCCTGAGCGTCTGAGGCAGCATCACTCTGCCCGAGGCATTGGGAGAAACCTCGACCGCCGTGGCGGTGAAGGTGTACTGCAGCGCCATTGCCTTGTCGGCGGGCAGCTCCAGGATCTTGGCGGAAATGGAATTGAACTGCTCCGTGCTCATCGCCTGAATGCAGGCGTTGCCGAAGCCGCGCGCGATATAAAAGCTCTCTCCGAGCTCCTCACGAAACTTAGCGGGCAACACTATCCTGCCCTTGCTGTCAACCGAGTGATTTGACATTCCGGAGAACATTTGCCCACCTCCATTTCGAATCCTTATTAAAGTTGGTGCCATTTCGTTCATAAAACACACAAAATGACACGAAATGACACCGTTTGAATTTATTATAATATATAAATTGTAAAAAATCAAGTGTTTGACACATTTTTTATTTTAAAATATTTTAAAAAAAGAGCGCACCGAAGTGCGCCCTGATGATTCAGTTTATTTTCAGCTTTCGTTAATTACAACCTTGCAGGTCGCGGCAACGTGATTGAAGGTTTTGACCGTCAGTGTAACTTCGCCCGCTTTTTTGGCGGTGATTTCCCCCGTTGTTCTGTTTATGTGACAGATGTCGGGATCGCTTGACTGGAAGCTCAGCGCGTAGGAAGCGGTGTTTTCGCCGAACACTATTTCAGGCTGAGCGGTCTCGCCCGCTGTGAGCTGATACTCGCTCTGAGCAAAGGCAACCTCAACCGGCTCGCCCTTGACGGTTATGTAGCAATGCGCCACTGTGCCGTTGAACGCCGTTGCGGTGATTTCCGCCTTGCCTTTTGACTTTGCGATGATTTCGCCGTTCTGAGCCACGGAAACGACCTTCTCGTCTGACGAAGCGAATACCATACTGTTCGAGGCCGAGCCCTCCGGCAGGATCACGCGAAGCATTCCCGTTTCGCCCTCGCCCATATCAAACTCCCGGATATCGAACCAGATGTCATACGGCGCGTCCCTGACTATTACGTTGCAGCACGCGTGCTTTCCGTTAAAGGTCTTTGCGACGACCGTAGCCGTGCCGTAACCCGTACCCTTGATCATTCCCGATTTATCGACCGACACGGCGTTGGGGTTGTTTGAAACATATGTTACGCTGTGCGCGACGCTTCCCTCCGAAAGCTCGCTGTCCAGCTTGAAGGTTTCGCCCAAACCGATCGTAAGCATCGTTTCGTTGAGCTTGACGCTCTCGGGAGCGGGCATTACCCTGACGCGGCAAACCGCCTTCGTTCCGTCGGCAGAGGTGATCGTGATGTCGGTTTCACCTTTACTGTGACCTGTAACCACACCGTTTTCACTTACGCTTGCGATCAGCGAATCGGCGCTTGTCCACCTGAACTTTGCCACCGCGTTTGCGGGAGCATAGCTCGCTGTGAGGCTGAAGCTCTCGTCCTCGCCCAGATCGATCGACTTGGCGTTAAGAGTCAGCGAGGTCATTTTTGAGATTTTGTAGTAGTTTTCTCCGATGTTTGCAGCCGCGTTTTTCTCCTTCTGTATAGCTCCCTTCGCGCAGCCGTAAATCACGTTTCCTGCCACAGTGCCCGCCGAGCTTTTGGGACGGACGTTGATTCCGTAGCGGGAAATCTTGGTGATGATGTTGTCGGAAATTGTTCCCGTGACCTTTGACTGCGCCTCGAGAATGATCCCGTCCAGAGTTATGCCGTAAATATTGTTGCCGTGTATCTTTCCGATCGTGGAGATGGCAAGCTCCATTCCGTGGAAGGGAGAGGCGTTGATGGTATTGCTGCTGATGCTGTTCAGCACGCTGCCGAGAGTGGTGATCGGATTTACCGCGCCCGTTGCATTTCTGCTGTTTACGCAGGAAATCACGTTTGACTCGATACTTGAGTTGCGCACGTCATCCATATAGATCCCGTTGCCTGCGCCGCTGATAATATTGTTTATGATGCTTACGCCCGTAATATAATAGTCGCCCTTCGGATATCCTCCCGAACCGTCGGAGAAATTCTTGGTATTCGTCTTGAGATACTGGCCCCTGATCGAAATTCCCACAGGCTCATAGTCCGCGTAGACGTCCTTGAGCGCGCCGTAGTTCATTATCGTATTATTCGAAATAAGAACATTGGCGTTGTAGGGCTTTTGATAGGTTTCGGGAACCGAGGATTCGGTTTTGCCTTCCTTAGCCAAAACGCTCGCCCTGAAACCTCCTCCGCCGTTTCCGAGCACGGAATAAAACGCGATGCCGCGCGGAGTGTTCTCGATTCGGTTGCCTGTGATTTGAACGTCCTTCCAGTTTTCCGCCTGGATCGCAACGCTCTTCATTTCCCTGAAGGTGTTGTCCTTAATGACGATATTTTCGTGAGGAAGGTTGAGGATCTGGGTGTGGCTGCCGATTGCCCTGGGGCAGTTTGTGAACAGGCAGCCCTCCACGCGAACGTTGCGCACGCTGAGCGCCTCGGAGCGGCAGCCTACGATGTGGCCGCTTTTGGGTACGTCGAGCTGGATCGACTCGTAGCCGACGCTGTTGGAATCGAGAACGTGATCCTTGAAGGAACAGTTTTTGATTTTAAGTCCGTCGACAGCCGCGACCTCCATAATGTGAGCATTTTTCACATTGAGCATATCGGTGCCCACCATTGTAATGTCGGAAGCGTGAGTGATTTTTATCATCGTATTGCTGGTGGCGCCGCCGTTGAGGGTGCCGCCCTCAACTCTGATGTTTGAATTAGTGCCGTAGCCTGTACCGCCTTTGTCAACAGCGGTGTCGTCGCCTATGCGGATCATATTTGCGACAGCGTCGCTGCTGCGCTTAAGCGTCACGTTTGTGAGCACAAGCGTGGTGTTGCTGTAGATGTGGACCGCCGAACGCAGATCGTATTCGCCGGGTTCAACGATGACTCGGTAATTGTTGTCCTTTGTAGCGGAGTAGCGCGCGGAATTGAGCACGGTTTGGATCGCCTTGAACGCGCCGCCCGACTTTATTTCCGAAGCCCTGATCGTTATTTGGGTAAAGCGCTTTTCGGGGGCTTCGTTATTTGAACGAACCGCATTTGCAAGTGAAGCCGGTGCAGCAATCAGCATAGCGGTTACGGTAATTGTTGATATGAATTTTAAAAATCGCGCTGTCATAGCCGACCTCCTTACACCAGATATTTCCATTTTAGAATATTTTGCCGAAAAAGTCAATAGTTTGTTGGTACATCTTGAATATTTATTGTCAACCTTAACCAACCCTATCATTCGAGTACCTCGACACGTAACTCGTGCAACGTAGAATAGTGCGTAAAAAACCTTCTGTTCCCGCGCTTTTTGACGCGCCGTTAGTCCGAGGTTTCCGATAAGACGCTTTCTCCAAAGGCGCACCGGATGAAACGTCACGTTTCAAAAGGCGCACCGGATG
>ONIJ01000142.1 GCA_900317875.1 uncultured Eubacteriales bacterium | reverse complement strand
GCACCGAAAGAAACTGAAAAATCAACTTGCAATGTGGGCTGATTGAGATTATAATGGAAATATATTATTATAACCAACGGAGATCGCATATGAAAAAGTTCTTTACAATTCTAATCTGCAAGCTGCTTCGCTTTGCCGGAAAGCTGCTCGGCAAGGGCAGCAGCAAGCCCGGTCAGGTCGCGCTGAAAATCTGTCCCGACATTCTCAGCCGCGTGCAGCTTCCAAAGTACATCATCGCCGTTACGGGCAGTAACGGCAAAACCTCCACTGTTGAGATGATAGCCCACATCCTCACCCAAAACGGCGTAAGCGTTTCGTGGAACAAGGAGGGCTCCAACCAGATCGAGGGCGTTACCACGATGGTTCTGGGCAGCGCCACTCTCGGCGGCAAGGTCAAAACCGACGTTCTGCTCATCGAGAGCGACGAGCGCTTTGCGCGATACACCTTCCGCTACATCAAGCCCACCCACTACGTAATCACAAACCTCTACCGCGACCAGCTCACCCGAAACGGTCATCCCGAATGGGTATACGACGCGCTCGCGGACAGCATTACCGACGGCACTCAGCTCATCCTCAACGCCGACGATCCGCTTGTTTCCTCGTTCGCGCAGGGCAGGGAGGACGTTGTGTGGTTCGGCGCGGACAAGCTCTCCTCCGACTCGGCGGAGCTCGTGAGCGTTTACAACGACGGAGCATACTGTCCCGTATGCAAGGCTCCTATGACCTACACCACACACCACTACAACCACATCGGTCACTACGCCTGCACCTCCTGCGGCTACAAGCGGCAGAACACGCGCTACACGATCACCGGCGTCGATCTTGACAAGGGCGAAATGACGATTGACGGCGAGCACAAAATCAACCTCGCTCTCAAGTCGCTCTATAACATCTACAACATCCTCTCCGCCTACGCGGTGGCTTCGATCGTCGGGATCGACGGAGCGAAAATCGCCGCCGATATGAACAACTACGTGCTCAAAAACGGCAGAGTTATCACCTTCACTCTCGGAAACCGCAGGGGCACGATGCTCACCTCAAAGCACGAAAATTCAATTTCCTACGACCAGTCGATCCGCGTCGCCTCGGCGTACAAGGAGGGCTGCGACGCCCTGTTCATCGTTGACGCGGTCAGCAGAAAGTATTTCACCAGCGATGTTTCGTGGCTTTACGACATCGATTTTGAGATGCTCAACAACGAAAATATTCATCAGATCGTCCTCGCGGGCAAGTACGTAAACGACCTTGCGGCGCGCTTCTCCTATACCGACATCCCCTTTGACAGGATCAAGCTGTTCGAGGACATCGGCGAGGCGGTCGAGTACCTCGACAGCGACAGAAAAGAGTATATTTACGTCATCACCTGCTTCTCTGACAAGGGCAAGTTTTTGGCAAGGGTGAAGGAGGACTAAGATGAAAATTCTGCATTTATATCACGACCTTATGAATCTCTACGGCGACTGGGCAAACGTTGCCGCAATGCAAAGAATCCTCGAAAAGAGCGGCGAAAGCGTCCGCGTTGACAAAGTCACCCTCGGCGGCAGCGCCGATTTGGAGAGCTGCGACTTCATTTTCATCGGTTCGGGCACCGAGCGCAACCTCCGCGTCGCGCTCGAGGATTTCAGAAAGTATTCTTCAGCGCTCGAAAAATACGCCGAGAGCGGCAAGGTCATCCTTATGACGGGCAATTCCTTTGAAATGCTCGGAAAATCGCTCACCGACTCAGGCGGAAAAACCGTTGAGGGACTCGGTTTCTTCAACTTCGCGTCTGTCGAGCAGAACAAAACCCGCGTGACCGGCGACGTGATCTATTCCTGCGATTTTCTCACTCAGCCGCTCGTCGGCTTCGTCAACAAGTGCAGTGAAATCAGGGGGATCGAAAAGCCGCTGTTCTCGGTGCAGATGGGACTTGCGAACTTTGACGGCGACAAAAGCGAGGGTATCAGAAAAAATAACCTTTTCGGAACTCATCTCACGGGTCCCGTGCTCATAAAAAACCCGCACTTTCTCGCGTATCTTGCGGAAATCATTCTCGGAAGAGCGCCTCAGACCGATTATCTCACCTTTGAACGGGCGGGATTTGACGTTACGCTCGGCGAGCTGAAAAAGAGAATGGAAGCCTGAAACATAATGAACAATCCTTGACCTGTTAAAATTGCGAATCTTTTGTAAAATATGCATAAAACATACAAATAATGGTGAATTTTTTGGATTGCAACAAGAGTAAAATTATATTATAATAAGTATAAAAGGTTTATAAAATAACTAGGAGGAGACATTATGAAATCTAACGTGAAAAAATTCGCGTCCGTCCTTCTGGCGGTCGCAATGCTGTTCAGTATGTGCGCGGTTGTTTCGGTATCCGCTGCCGACGCCGGTGAAGCGGTCGGCGCGTCCCTGAAGGTCAACGTCAGTTCAAACTACTGTGATTCCGAAGCTTCCTACACCGTTTCCGAGGGTAACTCGGTTTCCGTAGTGTTCAAGGCTCCGGAGGATCTCAACATCGTTAACGTTCAGTGGGGAATGAACTACGACAAGGCAAAGCTGGAGCTCACGGGCGTCACTGCCTTTACCAACTATATGCTTGTAAATCCCAATTCCACCAGCTACAGCGTAATGGGAAGCACTTCAAACAACGGCGAGCCCTATCAGATCACCGAGGGAAGCACAATGCTTACCTTTAAATTCAAGGCTCTCGCGTCAGGCGAGACAGATGTTTTTCTCAAAATGGTTGACCTTATGAGAAGAACCGAAAACGGCGACTCGATCGTGGTCGAAAACGGCACCGTAAACCTCTCGAACGACCTCAAGGTCGTGGCGGCGTCCAACTTCTTCGCGGGCTCTTCAAAAACCTTCGAGAGCGTTGAGAACTACGCCGATGCTTCGGGCAACATCTTTGTTACCGTAAGCTACAAGCTCAAGGCGAATAATATGTATCTCGTAAACCTCGACATCGATGAACTCACCTATGATCCCACGGTTCTCGAGTGGAAAGAGGAATACAACACCTACGGCACCGGCTCCTCCGCAGTGATCGATTTCTTCCCCTTTGCGGCTGAGGAAGGCCTCGGCGCCGGCACGGTTCATCAGACCGCCAACGGCAGAATCGTCGGCAACTATTCGAGCGTAAATCCCGCTGCTTTTGCCTTCAACGAGGACGGTTCCGCAATCACCGCCGTAAAGGCTACCTTCAAGGTCATCAAGCCCGACGCAGGCTCCACGACCGTAACCTGTAACGCCGACGTAGTAACCTACTGCGACACCTCGGAAGAAAGGCCGTATATGAAGTATATCGCGATCGACAAAAAGACTGTCAACGCGGCAAACAAGGCAAAGGCAACCTACGAAACCGCCATCGAGGCTTCAAAGAGCGAAGTCCTTCTCGGCGACATCAACAAGGACGGCGTTGTGGATATTCAGGACGCGACAATGCTCCAGCGCTATCTTGCCGAGTACATCACTTCAATCGACAAAACCGCAGCTGACGTAAACCGCGACGGAAAGGTCAATGTAAGAGACCTTACCCAGATCCAGAGATATTTGGCGAAGTATATTTCTTCTTTCTAATATGGCTTAATTTTAACACCCCTAAAAATCCATCGGCTTCGCGCCGATGGATTTTTAATTTTAGAATTTTCCTCATTTTTCAAATTTTTCTCCTAATAAGCCCGGGAACAGAGGCGCAGAGAAAATAAAAAACAATATTGCACTTTTTTCAAAAATATGCTATACTAAACGAAAAATTAAATTAATTCCAAGGAGGAAGCTATATGAAAAAACTTACACGCAAAGCAATTGCACTCGTGCTCTCCGCAGCGCTTATGGTGAGCCTTTTTGCCCTTGTTCCTTCGGTTTCTGCCGCGGAAAAGGAACCTCAGCTCGTAATAAAGACAGAATCCAACTTTTTCCCCGTAACCCAAAACACCTATTACGACCTCAGTGAGCTTGAGGATGAAAACGGCGACATCTTCATCACCTTCGAATTTAAAATTTGCGCACAGGGCAAGTATCTTATCAATCTCGATATCGACCAGGTCTGCTGGGACAACACGGTGCTCGAGTGGAAGGCGGAATACAACCAAAAAAAGGTCGGCCGTTACAACAGACTCTACATTCTGCCATTTGCGGTTGACAGCAATCTCGGCGGCGGAATGTACAACACCTTCGGCGAAAACAGCGGACGTCTTATCGCAAACTATACCTCGGTATCTCCTGCGGCTTACGCCTACGCTGAGGACGGCGGCTATGTAACCGTTGTCAGATCCGTATTCAAGCTGCTCGACAAAAACGCAAAGGAAATCACTGTCTGCTGCGATTTGGACACTCTTTCGCTCTGCGACGAAACCCTTGCCGAGCCTTATTCACAGTATCCGGTGATCAGCTGCTGCGATCTGAATTCAAAGAATTATGCGCTTGCTGAATATGAAACCGTAATCACGCCCGCCTCGCAGAAAGGTCCTGTGATCGGAGATCTCGACGGTGACGGAGAGCTGACGATCCAAGACGCAACCAAACTGCAGATGTATCTCGGAGAGTATGAGGACGAAAACGGCAATCCGCTCTTCGACCTCAGCGACCCCGAAGTTTTCGCGCTTGCCGACATCAACGGCGACAACAAGGTAAATATCAGAGACGTAACCGCCGCTCAGCGTATCCTTGCGGGCTACTGATATTTTTGCCGAATGCTTAACTGAATGATCAATGTGATCGGCTCAAAACCCGGCGCCGGGTTTTGAGCCGATTTTTCTCCGGGCCGCCTGCCGGATGAAGCTTCACGCGGCTCTGTACAAAACGCACAAATTATGTGGTAATAATTTGGATTGCGCCGCCCTGCAAACTATTGTATAATATTGTTAAAGGGAAAATGAAAAAGCATAAGGAGGATTTTTATGCGTAAAACTATGAAAAAATGGATTTCCGTTTTGCTTGCTGCGGCTCTTGCTGCGAGCTTGTTTGCAATTGCACCCGTTGCGGTGTTTGCGGACGACGGAGAGCTTGAGTACACCTATGTAGTTGTCGGCGGCGAGCCTGAAATCTTCGGAACCGGCTGGGACGCAGATAACGAAGATAACATTATGACGGCTGCTGAGGACGGCACCTACTTCAAGACCTATACCGTTGACAAGGCTTACAAGGATGTGCAGATCAAGGTCGTAAGAACGCTCGGTGCGGATTCCGACTGGTTCGGCGATGCTACAGGCAACAACCTTACCTTCAACCTCACGGCTGCAGGCGACTTTACGGTTACGTTTGCCCCCGATACCGAGACGCTGGGCGTGACCGGAGAGATCGTAGAATTTGTAACCGAATTCAAATACGACACCGTTTATGCGGTCGGCAACGGCGAGGGCTGGTGGCTCAACGGCGCGTCCTGGGATCCGGGCTTCGCGGCAAATGAGATGCACGAGGTTTCAAAGGACGTCTGGGAAACCGAATATGCAAACGTGGCCGACGGCTTTGAGCGTCAGGTCAAGTTCTCGATCGACGGCACCTGGACTCACAACTTCGGCGGCTCCTTCGATGAAGAGCTCGACGGTCAGCCCCAGGAGGCTGTGTACAACGGCGACAACATCACCTTTGACACCTACGACGACAGCCAGACAATTAAATTGCAGCTCGACCTCAGGGAGTTCGATTTCGCCACAAAAACAGGCGCGAAGTATACTCTCACGATCATTTCCGATGACGAGCCCGAGCCCACGACCGATCCTCAGCCTACAACTGAGCCCGAGCCCACAACACCTTCTGCCGATACGGCGTTAAAGGTTACTGCAAAATCAAATTATTTCCCCGAGACTTCCAAAAATTACTACGACCTAAGCGCGCTTGAGGACAAGAACGGCGACGTATATATAACCGTAGAATACAAGCTCTTCGCGGCGAACAAGCATGTAATCAACCTCGATGTTGACGAGCTCACATACGATCCGAACGTGCTCGAGTGGAGCGAGGAGTACAACAAGGCTTCGTCGGGCGTTGTCAACTTATTCCCGTTTGCGGCTGAAGAAGGCTTCGGCCCCGGCACGATCCATAAGACAGCCAACGGCAGGATCGTAGGAAACTATTCAAGCGTTAAGCCGGCGGCTTTTGCCTACACAGAGGACGGCTCGGCAACAACGATCGTAAAGGCAGTATTCAAGCTGATCGACAGAAACGCCGCCGAAACCGTAATCAACTGCAATGTCGACACTCTCTCACTGTGCGATGAAACCGCTTCGCCCTATCCGCAGTACATCACCATTGAAGGCAAAAAAATAAATGCGGAGAACTACGCGCTCGCGCAGTATTCCACCGTTATCATTCCCGACAGCCAGACGCCTCAGCCCACAGTGCTCGCGGGCGACGTAAACGGCGACGGAGTTGTGAATATTCAGGACGCGACACTG
Organism: uncultured Eubacteriales bacterium; assembly: GCA_900317875.1. Classification (GTDB taxonomy): domain Bacteria; phylum Bacillota; class Clostridia; order Oscillospirales; family Acutalibacteraceae; genus Ruminococcoides. The sequence goes on along the minus strand of ONIJ01000142.1, from coordinate 434 downwards.
CTCCAAAGGTATCTTGCGGAGTTTACCACCGAGGACGGCAAGCCCTTGCTCGACCTCAATAATAAGCAAACCTTCTTCCGCGCCGACGCCAACGGAGACGGAAAGGTCAACGTCAGAGACGTAACAGCTATCCAGCGTAAATCAGCAGAGTTTTAATAAAAAGCCCGCGGACGGTCAATGACCGTCCGCGGCTTTTTAAGTGAATAATGAATATTGAATAGTGCAAAGTAGAGTGTAAGGGAACGCATAGTTTCCCGCGCTCTTTGACGCGCCGGTCGCGTGCCGCGACACGTAAATCGCGGTCGAGTACCTCGACACGTAAATCGCGCAACCTAAGTTAATAATTTGCCAATACTTCTGTTCCCGCGTTGTATGACGCGCCGTTAGTCCGACGTTTGGATATTTTACCGTTTTCTCCAAAGGCGCACCGGATG
>ONIJ01000239.1 GCA_900317875.1 uncultured Eubacteriales bacterium | reverse complement strand
TTCCTGCATATCCTTTTGATTGTAGGTTTCCATGAAATAGCCGCGGCTGTCTCCGTGCACGGTCGGTTCAATGATATATAAGCCCTCAATCGGCGCTTTTGTTACCTTGATCTGTCCCATTATAGTTTTGCTTCCTCCAAATATCTTTTTACCGCGTCTTGCCACACAGGCAGCGGTTCAAATCCCATTTCCGATAATTTACGCTTGTCTAAACGGCTGTTGAACGGTCTTGCCGCCTTGCTCAGACCGTATTCTTCTGTCGTGACCGGGATGACTTTGGTTGACAGCCCATACTGCCTGTAAAACTCACAGCAAAAGTCGTACCAGCTGATGAAGCCGCCTTCGTTGGTCGCGTGGTAATAGCCGTATTTTTCGGTTTCAACCATATCCACCAACAGCCGCGCCAAATCAAAGGTATAGGTCGGCGTACCGATTTGGTCGCTGACAACGTGAACCGTGTCGTATTTCTTGCCGACATTGATCATTGTCTTGATAAAGTTCTTTCCGTTCAAGCCGAATACCCACGCGATGCGGACAATGAAGTATTGTTCGAGCGTCTGTGCAACCGCTTTTTCACCGTCCAGCTTCGTCTGTCCGTAATAATTCAGCGGCGCAAAATCCCTGCAATCCGCCTGCCAAGGCTTTGCGCCCTGTCCGTTGAACACATAGTCGGTACTGAGATAGAGCATTTTGCAGTCAAGCTTTTTGCAAGCTTCCGCTATATTTTTCGTGCCGGTGACATTGACCGCATAAACCTTCGGCTGATTCTCCTCATCCTCCGCCGCGTCAACCGCCGTCCATGCGGCGCAGTGGATCACAGCGTCAGGCTTGCTGCCGCACAATGCTTTTTCAACAGCCGCTTTATCGGTGATGTCCAATTGAATATCGGCTGTTTCGATAATATCCGAGCCAATCGCTTCGTGTCCGCGGCGCTTCAGCTCGTTCATAACGTCATAGCCAAGCTGACCGCCGACGCCGGTTACAAATACCTTCATACATTTCCTCATCTGAGCATATCAATATATTTTCCGTCCAATACATCCTTCAGGTACTGTCCGTACTGGTTCTTTTTGAGCACCTCATACACCGCCACGACCTCCTCCTTGGAGATCCAGCCGTTGAGATAAGCAATTTCCTCTAAGCAGGCGATTTTTCGGTGCTGATGATCCTCCATCGTCTTAACAAAGTTGGTCGCCTCCGCCAAGCTTTCATGCGTGCCGGTGTCGAGCCATGTAAAGCCCTGTCCGAGAAGCTCGACATTGAGGGCGTTTTTCTCCAGATATATGCGGTTGAGGTCGGTGATTTCCAGCTCTCCTCTTGCCGAGGGCTTCAAATTCTTTGCGTATTCGACAACCTTATTGTCATAAAAATACAAGCCTGTCACACAATAGTTGGATTTCGGTTTTGCTGGCTTTTCTTCGATGGACACCGCCTTGCCGTTTTTATCAAATTCCACAATACCAAAACGCTCCGGGTCATCGACATAATAACCGAAGATGGTCGCGCCCTTGCCGGTTTGGGCATTGTCAACGGCTTCCTTTAAGCGCTTTTTCAAGCCGTGACCGGCAAAGATATTATCCCCTAACACCATCGCCACACAGTCGTCGCCGATAAAATCCGCGCCGAGAATAAACGCCTGCGCCAAGCCGTCCGGCGAAGGCTGAACAGTATATGTCAAATGAACGCCAAACTGATGCCCGTCGCCGAGCAGCTTTTCAAACCGCTCTGTATCCTGCGGTGTCGAGATGATCAGGATATCACGAATCCCCGCATTCATCAGCACCGACAGCGGATAATATATCATCGGTTTGTCATAAATCGGCAGCAGCTGTTTTGAGGTAACCTTTGTTAACGGATACAGGCGTGTGCCCGAACCGCCTGCTAAAATAATACCTTTCATGTGAAATCGCCTCGCTTTCGTTGAGTTTCACTTTTGTGCGTCCGAACGAAACAGACAAAATAAAACAAATACTATTATAACATAAATTTTTTAAATCGCAATAGTTTAAATGGCATTTTTAATCCTCCTCCGCTTCTTCCAATGTGAAGTTGGAAAACACAGCCCATACATACGGCGTTTGACCATTGATTGCCGCTTAATAAACTGAAAAAATCATCCCGGTTCATACAATCACCTCGCCATGATTGTACGCCTGACGGGACGATTAAATTGTCGCGTTATGTCAGCATGGCTTCCTGTTCGAGCTTGATTTTATGCGTCAGCATGTATTCGATACAAGTCTTGCAATCCGATAACTGCTCCTGCTGCCGCAGCTTTTGCAGCATTGCCGCGTAATCGTCGGAAAAAGGTTGAGTGAAATCGCGGTAGGTCTGCAATTCCGAGATGTTCATGCGGAACGGCTGAACGTTGGAAAGTATTTCTTTACGCAAACGCAGCAGCATACTAAATCCGCCGAGGTCGATGTCGCCCCAGTGATACCATACGCAATTTGGCGGCATTCCCGCAACGATTTTTTCAAACAGTTTTTTCTTGGACGGGCTGTAATGACCGCCGTGATAGATAACCAGTTCGTCGTCAGCTTGCCGATACGCGAAGAAATTCGCGCGGTTTTCGATTGTCAAAATCCTTTTGAAGGAGTTAGAAATGGTGATGTGCGCCGATTCAATATCATTGGAATAAATACAAAATCCGCTTGGGAACACGCTCATGTCATTTCCGTTGACGAGAACCTTGCCGCGCAGCTCCAACGGTTCGGGATAGCGCGAAATGCCGATGGATCGCAGCAGCTCCGCGTCCGTCATCTCACGGCTGATATACCCTCGCATCACGGACAAAAGCGTGGATTTCATA
>ONIJ01000157.1 GCA_900317875.1 uncultured Eubacteriales bacterium | reverse complement strand
GAGGAAGCCAGAAAGGCAGAGGAAGCCAGAAAGGCAGAGGAAGCGAGACGCGCCGAGGAGGCCGCAAAGGCTGAAGAAGCGAGACTCGCCGAGGAAGCTGCAAAGCATGAAGCCGACGAGGAGGCTGCCCGCAGAGCAGAAGCTGTAAGACGCGCGGTTGAGGAGCGCAAGGCCGAGGAATCCCGCCGTATTGCTGCCGCCGAGGAAGCCAGACACGCTGTCACCGAACAGAACGGAGCTGAGTATTCCGACAAGGAGAGCGCGATCGCGGAAGGTCAGGAGCGCTACCGCGAAAAGCTCAGCGAGGTTGACGAGATGCTTAAAAGACTCGGAGACCAAAAATAAAATTTACACTTGACATTCCAAAATCATAGTGTTATTATATTTGAAAATAAAAACGACTACGACAGGGACACGATATTCAGTAAGCCTGTTTCAGAGAGCGGCGCGTTTGCTGTGAGCGCTGCATCGGGAGCTGATTGTTACCACCCTTGAGTCCCGCGCAGGAAATGGCGCGGCGTTAATCCGCGTTAAGGAATCCGCTGAGGGCGCAAACGCGCTGAAGTTGGGTGGAACCACGAGTAAATTCGTCCCAATATCCTTCGGGGTATTGGGACTTCTTTTTTGGTATTAATTTGAAGGAGAGATATATATGATCAACGTTGAATTAAAAGGCGGAGTTGTTAAACAATTCGAATCGGGAACAACGCCTGCCGAAATCGCAAAATCTATCGGAATGGGACTTTACAAGTCCGTTTGCTGCGCAAAGATTAACGGAAAAACAGCCGACCTGCGCACGCCGCTCACCGAGGACTGCAAGGTTGAGCTCCTCAACTTTGACACTCCCGAGGGAAAATACGCGTTTTGGCACTCAACCTCTCATGTTCTTGCTCAGGCTGTAAAGCGTCTTTATCCCAATGCAAAATGCGCAATCGGTCCCGCTATCGATTCGGGTTTCTACTACGACTTCGATGTTGAGAAGCCCTTCACTCAGGAAGATCTGCAGAAAATCAAGGCTGAAATGAAAAATATTGTCAAGTCGGGTATTGAAATCACCCGCTTTGAACTTGAGCCCGACGAAGCTGTCGCTCTGCTCGAGGAAATGAACGAGCCCTACAAGGTTGAGCTTGCCAAGGAGCATTCCGAAAAAGGCGAGAAGATCAGCTTTTACAAGCAGGGCGAATTCACCGATCTCTGCGCCGGCCCTCATCTTATGTCCGTAGCTCCCATCAAGGCTATCGAGCTTACAAACTGCACAGGCGCTTATTGGCGCGGCGACGCTTCAAAAGCACAGATCTGCCGCGTTTACGGCGTAGCATTCCCCAAGGCTTCAATGCTTGAGGAGCACCTCAAAATGCTCGAGGAAGCCAGAAAGCGCGATCACAACAAAATCGGCAGAGAGCTCGGCTTCTTCACAACCGTAGATTATATCGGACAGGGACTTCCCATCCTGCTTCCAAAGGGCGCCCGCGTGATCCAGCTTCTCCAGCGCTTTGTCGAGGACGAGGAGCAGAAGCGCGGCTGGTTCCTTACAAAGACTCCCTTTATGGCAAAAAGCGATCTTTATAAAATCAGCGGTCACTGGGATCATTATCAGGACGGAATGTTCATCTTCGGCGATCCCGAGAGCGACGGCGAGGTTTACGCTCTCCGTCCGATGACCTGTCCCTTCCAGTACCAGGCATATCTCAATAAGCAGCGCTCCTACCGCGACCTGCCGCTAAGATATAACGAAACTTCAACGCTGTTCAGAAACGAGGCTTCGGGCGAAATGCACGGCCTGATCCGCGTGCGCCAGTTCACGATCTCCGAAGGCCACCTTATGTGTACTCCCGAGCAGCTTGAGGACGAGTTCAGACAGTGCGTTGAGCTTGCTTCATTTATGCTTAAAACCGTAGGCTTGTACGAGGACGTCAGCTATCGCTTCTCACAGTGGGATCCGGATGACCGTGAAAAGTACATCGGCACTGTGGAAGAGTGGGACAACGTGCAGAATATGATGGGCGACATCCTCAATAAACTCGAGATTCCCTATACTATCGGAATAGGCGAGGCTGCGTTCTATGGCCCCAAGCTCGATATTCAGATCAAAAACGTATACGGCAAGGAGGACACTCTGATCACTATTCAGATCGACCCCTATCTCGCCGAGAAATTCGATATGGAATATGTTGACCGCGACGGCGTCAAGAAGCATCCCTTCATCATCCACCGCACATCGATCGGCTGCTATGAGAGAACACTCGCGTTGCTGATCGAAAAATACGCGGGCGCATTCCCGCTGTGGCTGTCTCCGATCCAGGTGATGATCCTCACTGTGGCAGACAGACATACCGACTACGCTTACGAGGTCAAAAAGCAGCTTGAGGAAAAAGGTCTGCGCGTCGACATCGATGACCGCAACGAGAAAATCGGCTACAAGATCCGTCAGGCTCAGCTCGAGAAAATCCCATATATGATTATTTTGGGCGACAAGGACGTTGAAGCTCAGACTATTTCCGTACGCCACAGAAAGGACGGCGACCTCGGCGCAATGAAGGTCGACGAGTTCGTCGCTATGGCCAAGGAAGAAATTGACTCAAAAGCTATAAAGTAAGCAGGTGACATATGGGTCTTTCCCCATACGATAAAAAAAGATACAAGGAATCAAAACGGCGCAGACGTCAGGCTTTGCTGCAGAGCGAAACAGGGTACATCGTGCCGTACAGGCAAAGCAAAAAGCCGCTGATAATTATAATTTGTGTTGCAGTGGCTCTTTGCGTTGCCGTTTCCGCGGTTCTCATCGCGTGCAACGCTTTTCGCAAACCGGCGGATAACACCGAAAGCAGAGAGAAAGCCGAGCTGACTCAGGAGGAGCTTTTAAGGGTAGTCAATCGGATGCACCCTTTGGAGGAGGACTTTGTTCCGCCTCTGGATGAAGCGGGCGGAGTTGAAGTTCACGAGGCGATTGCAGACGACTTGAGGTCAATGCTCGAAAAGGCTGACGAAAAGGGAATAGCTCTCAAGGTTACGGACGGCTATGTTTCTTTTGCGGAGCAAAAAAACCGATACGAGAAAAACCTTGCGCAGTTCAAAGCAAACCCGAAATATACTCCGGTCAGGGCGCAGGCGGCGGCGCAGAGAATTGTACCGCAGTCAGGCTGCAGTGAGGCGCAGACGGGACTTCTTGTCAGCTTCGATGTGTCCGACAGCCGTGTTAAATCGTTTGTTGAACGGGAATGCATCAAATACGGATTCATTCTCCGCTATCCCGAGGGCAAGGATGAGCTCACTCATATTCAGCCGAACGAATCGGTTTACCGGTATGTAGGCGCGGATAACGCTGCAAAAATGCGCTCCTTCGATATGTGTCTTGAGGAGTACTCGGAATATTTAAAACGGGAATAAGTGATACTATGAATAAATACCGTAATGAAACAAATAGTTTAAACCCTTTTCTGAGGTTTTTTAAGATTCTCTCGCTTAACGCGCAGAGAATGCCCTCAAAGAAAAAGGGCGTTCCCGTGGCAGCCTGCGCGGTGTTTATTTCGCTTGGCATCATGTTTTCGGCGATAGCCGTTCCTCAGCTTTATGCTGCGCCAAAGCAGGAAATAATTGAGATTCAGCCAGAGGCGGATTCAAAAAAAGCCTCGCATATGATAAAGGGAATCCCGATCGTTGTCCAGGATTACTACAAGGCGGGCTGCGAGACCTACGCCTGCACAATGCTTCTTCAGGGCTTGGGCTTCGACATTGACGAGCACAAATTCGTCGACAACTATCTCATATTAAGAGATATGTCGTGGGACGAAAACGGCACGATGTACGGCCCCGATATGGACTCCGCCTTTGCGGGCGACATTTTTACCGGCCACGGAATAAACTGTCCGGCTATGGCAAAGTCTATCAACGGCTACCTCAAGACTCAGAAAACCGACAAAAAAGCGTATTTCTCAAAGGAAATGTCGCTGGAGCAGCTCTGCGAGGAGTATATCGACAACGATATTCCCGTAATGACCTGGGTGACCTGCTATATGGAGGAGTCATACGAAAGGTTCAGCTGGGTGATAAACTACGTTGATGAAAATTCAAAGCATAAGGTCGGCGACGAAATCGCCTGGCGCCAGAACGAGCACTGTATGGTTCTGATAGGCTACACCGATACGCAGTATATCTTCAACGACTCCGTAGCGGGCAAGGTCGTCTATCACGACAAAGCGCTCGCCGAAACGCGCTTTAAGGAAATCGGAACCCAGTCGGTTGTTGTGAAATAGCAAAAAAAAAAAATTCAAAAAAACTCTTGCATTTTGTAAAGAGATGTAGTATAATCAATCTGTTAATTGCGTAAAGTAAGTAGGTGAGAAGAATGAAAGAAAATATCCATCCTAAGTATGAGCAGACAACAATTACTTGTGCTTGCG
>ONIJ01000153.1 GCA_900317875.1 uncultured Eubacteriales bacterium | reverse complement strand
GCGAGTGACGGGACTTGAACCCGTACGTCAAAGACACACGCCCCTCAAACGTGCCTGTCTGCCTATTCCAGCACACTCGCTTATTTTTTCTCAACAGGTGCTATTATAGCATAACCGAGGGGTGTTGTCAATACCAAATTTTAAATTTTTTCAAATAATTACCCTCCGCGAGTTTCCCGGACGGAGGGCTTTGGTTATTCAAACAGAGATTCCATCATTGAACGGATCTTCTGGCGGCGCTGCTCGGTTTCCTCGGCGTTGAGGTAGCAGCTTCCGTTCACAAAGTTCAGGATGTCTCCCTCTTTTATATTTTTAGGGAGCGACGACAGGTCAAAAACCGCCATATCGCCGTTTTCGCATTCCAGAACCGCCTTTTTTCCCTCGATTCTGTCAACAGTAAACCTTTTCATCACTTTGCCCTCGCTATCGATCCCGCTCCTGTCTCGACCTTCAGATCCTTGCCGTTTGAAGTCACCTTGACAGTCTTTTGTCTGTCGGTGCGGTAGACGGAGCTTTTTACTTTCTTCAGGTAGCTTAGCACCTCTTTGTGCGGGTGTCCGTACTCGTTGTTTTTGCCGCAGGAAATCACGGCTATTTCCGGGGAAATACTTTCAATCAGCTTTTGTGTCGAGGCGTTTTTGCCGCCGTGATGACCGACCTTGAGAACGTCGGCGGAAATGTCTTCCTTGACAGTGTCCATCTCGCCCGTTTCGGCGTCGCCGGTGAACAGGAAGGTATTATCTCCGTAGGTCAGCCTAAGCACGATCGAGCAGTTGTTCAGGTTGCTCTCGTCGATCACGATCGGCGCAATAATATCGGCGCTGAGCTTGCCGTCCTTGACTACGCGGACGCCCGACTTGCCGTTTTTTACGTTCATACCCTTCTTCTTTACAGCGGCAAGCAGGCTTTCAAACTGCTTTGTGTTCGCGCTGACCTTGGGCATATAGATCTCGCCGATGTCGAAGTTGCGCACTATATACGCCATTGAGCCGATGTGGTCGGAGTGAGGATGAGTGCCGATCAGGTAGTCGATTTTGTCGTGACCGGTGCTTTGGATGTACTTTATTATTCCTTCGCCGCGGTAGTTTTCGCCCGCGTCGATGAGCATTGTTTCGTCGTTGGGAAGCTCGATAAATATCGAGTCACCCTGCCCCACGTCAAGAAAGTGAGCGACGAGCTTGCCGCTGTCGTTCGTCTTGTTTCCGAACCACGATTCAAAATCCGGAAGCTCGCAGGCGCTCAGCATTGCCGCAGTCAGCAGACAGACCAGCGCCGTTTTAAGCGCGGCTTTTATTTTTTGTTTTTTGGTCGCATTTTTCATATTATTCAACCGATCCATAACTGATCACGATGCCTTGCCCGTGTAGAGCTGGTAATACTTGCCCTTTTGCTCAAGGAGCTGCTCGTGGGTTCCGCGCTCGATTATCCTTCCCTGCTCAAGCACTATGATGCAGTCGGAGTTCTTTACCGTTGAAAGGCGGTGAGCGATCACGAATGTGGTTCTGTCGGCCATCAGCTTATCCATACTCTCCTGAACCATCTTTTCGGTTCTGGTGTCGATCGAGCTTGTCGCCTCATCGAGAATGAGAGCCGGCGGATCGGCGACTGCGGCGCGCGCAATCGCGAGCATCTGGCGCTGTCCCTGGCTGAGGTTTCCGCCGTCAGCCTTGATGACGGTGTTGTAGCCGTCGGGAAGCTGTCTTATGAAGCTATCGGCGTTTGCGAGCTTCGCCGCAGCGATGACCTCCTCGTCGGTGGCGTCGAGTCTGCCGTAGCGGATATTTTCCATTATCGTGTCGGAGAACAGATTGGTCTCCTGCAATACAACGCCCAGAGAACGCCTCAGATCGGCTTTTTTGATCTTATTGATATTTATTCCGTCATAGCGGATCTTGCCGTCCTGGATGTCGTAGAAGCGGTTTATGAGGTTGGTGATTGTGGTCTTGCCGGCGCCTGTCGAACCGACGAAGGCGATTTTCTGTCCGGGCTTTGCGTAAATATCGATGTTGTGGAGCACGATTTTTTCGTCGGTGTAGCCGAAGTCCACGTCGTCCATCACCAGGTCGCCCTTGAGCTCGATGTAATCGACCTCGCCCGAAGCCTGATGAACGTGCTTCCACGCCCACAAGCCCGTGCGCTTATCGGTTTCGCACAGCTTTCCGTTTCTGTACTCGGCGTTGACGAGAGTCACGTAGCCGTTGTCCTCCTCGCTCTTTTCGTCGAGCAGGGCGAAGATCCTGTCGGCGCCCGCGAGCGCCATTACGATGCTGTTGAACTGCTGGCTGACCTGGCTGATGGGCTGGTTGAAGTTCTTGTTGAAGGTCAGAAAGCTCACGAGCGAGCCGAGCGAAAGGCTGAGCACGGGAATATCGCCGCAGGTGACGGCGAGAATGCTTCCCGCGATGGCGCAGAGCACGTAGCTCACGTTGCCGAGCTGACCGTTGATAGGCATAATGATATTCGCGAACATATTGGCGTTGTAGGCGCTTTCAAAGAGCTTATCGTTGAGCTCGCCGAACTCCTCCATACTCTTTTTTTCGTGGTTGAAAACCTTTACCACGCGCTGTCCCTTCATCATTTCCTCGATGTAGCCGTTTTCCTTTCCGAGGTCGGACTGCTGCGCGGCGAAGTATTTTCCGCTCTTGCCCGCGAGGATCTTGGAGACGAACATCATCACCGCAACCATTACAAGCGTGAGCAGGGTGAGCGGAACGCTGAGGATGAACATACTCGCGAGAACCGCGACAATGGTGATGGCGCTGTTGAAGACCTGAGTCATACTCTGGCTTATCATCTGGCGCAGGGTGTCGACGTCGTTGGTGTATACGCTCATAATGTCGCCGTGAGCGTGGGTATCGAAGTATTTAATGGGCAGGCTTTCCATATGGCGGAAAATGTCGTTGCGCAGGTCGCGCATCGTGCCCTGAGTGACCGTGATCATTATGCGTGACTGAATGAAGGCAGCCGCCGCGCCGAGAAGGTAGAAAACCGCGACGCGCGAGATCGCATAGAGCAGCGGAGTGAAATCGGGATCATATCCCGCCGACTTTTCCTCAACCAAGGGGATGATGTAGTCGTCGAAAAGGTTCTTGATAAACATCGTTCCCTGCACGCTCGCGAGAACGCTTCCGACAATGCAGATAAACACGAATATCATATGAACCTTGTAGCGCTTGAGAATAAGCCCGAGCAGGCGTTTGAAGGTCTTTGCCGCCTTTTTTGGATCGTCGACCTTGGCGCGGGGCTGCATATTTCTTCTGTGCGGTCCTGGTCCTGCCATATCACTTCTCCCCTTTCTTGTCAAAATCGCCTGCGCCTACCGTTTGCGCGACGTAGGTTTCGCTGTAGATCTTACAGCTCTTCATAAGCTCCTCGTGAGTGCCGACCGAGTTGATTTCGCCGTTTTCCATAACGACTATCCTGTCGGCTCCCTCGACGCTCGAAATGCGCTGCGAGATGATGAGCTTTGTGGTGTTGGGTATCTCCTCGGCGAACGCCCTGCGGATCTTTGCGTCGGTGGCGGTGTCAACCGCGCTGGTGGAGTCGTCGAGAATGAGAATGAGCGGCTTTTTAAGAAGGGCGCGCGCAATGCAAAGGCGCTGCTTCTGACCGCCCGAGACGTTCGAGCCGCCCTGTTCGATTTTAGTGTTGTAGCCGTCGGGAAAATCGCGGATGAACTCGTCGGCGCACGCGAGCCTGCACGCCTGAACGCATTCCTCCTCGGTGGCGTTTTCGTTGCCCCAGCGGAGGTTGTCGAGGATAGTGCCCGAGAACAGCACGTTCTTCTGGAGCACAACGCTTACCTTGTCGCGCAGGACCTCCAGATCGTAGCTCCTGACGTCCTTTCCGCCGACCTTTACGCAGCCCTCGCTGACGTCGTAAAGCCTTCCTATGAGGTTGATAAGGCTCGTTTTGGAGCTGCCTGTGCCGCCGACGATCCCGATGGTCTCGCCCGACTTGATGTGAAGATTAATGTTGCTGAGAACGGGACGCTCGCTCTTTTCGGAGTAGGAAAATGAAACGTTTTCAAAATCGATGCTGCCGTCGGGAACGTCGAAGTCCGGGTTCTCGGGGCTGGTGATCGTTGCCTTCTCGTTGAGCACCTGGGCGATACGCCTGCCGCTGGCAAGGCTCATCGTCACCATAATAAAGATGAAAGCTATCATCATAAGGTTCATCAGGATGTTCATACAATAGGCGAGCATACTCGTCATCTCGCCGACCGTCAGCTCGTCGCCGACGATCATATTAGCTCCGAACCAGCTTATCGCGATGATCGAGGCGTAAATCGTGATCATCATAAGAGGCGATACGGCGACAAACATTTTTTCAGCCTTTACAAAGAGGATGTAGAGGTTGAGGGTAGCCTTTTCAAACTTGGTGATCTCGTGGTGCTCGCGGACAAAAGCCTTGACAACGCGGATCGAGTTTACATTCTCCTGAACGCTTGCGTTGAGCTCGTCGTATTTTTCAAAGACCTGAGTGAAATACTTGTGAGTCTTGCGGATGAGGAAAAACATTACGACAGCAAGGAAAGCTACCGCCACTATGTAAATGCTCGCGAGCTTGGCGTTGATCATTATCGTGATCGTCATCGCTACAATGAGGCTCACGGGAGCGCGGAAGCAGATCCTCAGGATCATCTGGTAGGCGTTCTGGATGTTGGTGACGTCGGTGGTCATCCTCGTAACAAGACCTGCAGTGGAGTACCTGTCAATATTCGCGAAGGAGAAGGACTGGATGTTTTCAAACATCGCGGTCCTCAGATTCCTCGCAAAGCCCGCGGATGCCTTTGCGCCGAACACTCCGCCCATAGCTCCGCCGAACAGCGCCACAAGCGCGCAGAGCAGCATAAGACCGCCCGTCAGCACGATGTGACCGAGGTCAGGTCCGCCCGAATGTTTGATGCCGTTGTCGATCATCGAACTCATAAGCAGCGGAATAAGCATTTCCATTACGACTTCGAGTATCATAAAAACAGGCGTGGCGATCGAAGCCTTAATATAGCCCCTGATATGCGAAGCAAGCGTTTTTATCATATAATCACCCTTTTTGTTTCGAATTCTTGTTTACATTCTATTATACAGCAAACGGGCGAAAACTACAATATGCAATTAGTTGATTTCGTACTAAGTTATGTTATGAAAGTCAGAAATCATAACAGCCGAAAAACAACCGAACGGTTGAAAAAACAACCGAAACAACCCAAGAAGAAGAAAAAGAAAAGAAAGAAGAAAAAGAAGAAGAATAAGAAGATGAAGAAGAAAAAGAAGAAGAAAAGAAAAAAGAAGAAGAATACTCCCCCGCTCTCCTCCGGCAGTCGCAAAAAAGCGGTCAGGCAAACGCCCAACCGCCGAAAGTGTTCTGTTATTCAAACTGTGAAAGTATCCTCTGAAGCTGAGTTACATCTCTGATACTGCGGATACCGTCGCGGTTAACGTCGCTGAGGTACCGCACTCCGCTGTCGGAATCAAGCAGGTTTATGCCCTCGATCCGATCATCGTGCCTGAACTCCTCAAATTCCGCAAAGCAGCGCTGCATAATCGTCGCGTCCGAGATAGTAAGTCGTCCGTCGCCGTCCATATCGCCGATAAGACTTCCGAGGTTCAGCTCATCAAGCGCTTCCTCCAAGCCCGCGAAGGTTCCTTTTGCGTACGCGGTCTCAAGGGGAACAAAAACGCTTTCCGGAACGTCGTAAACGCCGTAATCAAATTCAAAAGGAATATCGCCCGTATCGGTGGTGAATACTCTGTCGCCGAGCACCGCGTAAGCGCTCCAGTCAAGCTGCATCAACGTCTGACCCTTTACAAGCGCCCAATCGGTCTTGCCGTCCGTTTTATGGTAATAGAGCACGTCATAACCGATCAAGCTCCCTTCGCCCTCCCATTCGAGGTTTCTGAAAACGTCGTCGGAAAGCAAAAACTGCTTCGCGTACCGAAGATCAGCGCCGAAGCTGCCGCCATGACCGATATTCATATCGGCAAGCATTCTTCCCATACCCGGGTATAAACTCTCGTCACGGATACTTCTGAGGTCATAGAAACGATCCTGCGCAACATTGTAAACACCGTAGGTGAAAATAAACGGATACGCCTGATCGGTGCGGAAGAAAAGCCTTCCGAACATGATATCAGCCGCGTACTCCTCGGCGTAAACTCCCGAATCCGCCCAGACAAGCGCCCAGTCTGGTTTGCCGTTGCTGCCGTAGTGATAAGCAAGCTCGCGGTAATAGCTGCCTCCTGTTTCAAAAAACTCCGCGACATCGGGATAATCGCGGTCAAATTTGTCCTTGAACATCGGTTCTGCGATACCCGGTCCCTCTGCCGCGTTCACGGGGATCGCAAACGCGCAGAAAATCAGGGTAAGCGTGAGAATCATTGCCAATGCTTTTTTCATAAATATCCCTCCTGTAATAAAAATTAT
>ONIJ01000138.1 GCA_900317875.1 uncultured Eubacteriales bacterium | reverse complement strand
TTTTTCTTTCTTTTCCTTTTTATCGTCCTTGCTCTTGAAGGGGTTCGTGATCTTCTTTCTGTCGGTGTAATAGATGCCGGTGCCGGGAATGCTCACGGTCGTGGTGGTCTGACCCTTGGTGTTGATGCTCTTGCGCAGACCCTTGACGCCGCCGCTCAGGCTGACGCCGCCCTTGCTCAGATTCACCTTTACGCCGGGTAAGATCGAAATACTCTTGCGAAAATTAAGTCCCATAATATCCTCCTTGATTGTGAAAAATTGCTTTCCTTAATTATACTTTAATCGGCGCGATTTTTCAACAGCTTTTTGGCGGCGGCGCCGTTTTTCTTTTGCTTTTTGTGAAGGGCGCGAAAAAACGGCGGGCCGCACCGCAAAGGCATGACCCGCCGTTGATTGATTTTTTAAATTTATCCGAAGCCTTGTTACTTCGCGAATTCCGCCGCGCGGCTTTCTCTGATGATGTTGACCTTGATCTGTCCGGGGTACTCCAGCTCTTCCTCGATCTTTTTGCAGATCTCTCTGGCAAGCGGCACCATGCGCTCGTCCTTGACGGATTCGGGCTTGACCATGACGCGCACCTCTCTGCCCGCCTGGATGGCGTAGCAGTTTTCAACGCCCGGGAACGACGAGGCGACCTCTTCAAGCTTCTGCAGGCGCTTGATGTAGTTTTCGACATTCTCTCTTCTCGCGCCGGGTCTTGCGGCTGACAGCGCGTCGGCTGCCTGAACGAGGATAGCGACGATGGTTTTTGCCTCTACGTCGCCGTGGTGAGCGTGGATCGCGTGGATTACCGCGTCGCTTTCCTTATACTTTCTGGCGAGGTCAACGCCGATCTGGATATGCGTGCCCTCGACCTCGTGGTCGATCGATTTGCCGATATCATGCAGCAGACCCGCGCGCTTGGCAAGCGTGGGATCGATGCCCAGCTCGCTCGCCATCATACCGGCGAGATACGCCACCTCGATAGAGTGCTTGAGCACGTTCTGACCGTAGCTGGTGCGGTAGCGCAGGCGGCCGAGCAGCTTGACGAGCTCGGGATGCACATTGTGGAGGCCCAGCTCCAGAACAGCGCGTTCGCCGTCTTTTTTGATTGTCGCGTCGACCTCGCGGCGCGCCTTTTCAATGGTTTCCTCGATCCTGGCGGGATGTATGCGTCCGTCAGAGATCAGTCTTTCAAGCGCTATCCTCGCCACCTCGCGCCTGACAGGCTCGAAGCAGGACAGGGTGATCGCCTCGGGAGTATCGTCGATAATAAGATCGACGCCCGTAAGCGTTTCGATTGCGCGGATGTTTCTGCCCTCGCGGCCGATGATGCGTCCCTTCATTTCATCATTGGGAAGGGGAACGACCGAAATCGTAGCTTCCGTCACATATTCGGCGGCAAGCTTCTGGATCGACAGCGAAATGATGTTTCTCGCTTTTTCGTCGGCTTCTTCTTTAAGCTGCTCCTGATATTCCATGATCTTCACGGATTTTTCGTGGGTCAGCTCGTTTTCCAATTGGGAGAGTAAGTGATTCTTCGCCTGCTCGGCGGTATAGCCCGAAATTTTTTCGAGCATCTCAAACTGGCTTTTCTTGAGGGCTTCGATCTCCTCAAGCTTTTTGTCAGCTTCCTTGATTTTCTTGGCTGCTTTTTCTTCTTTCTTCTCGACGTTGTCCAGCTTGCGGTCCAGCGTTTCTTCCTTTTGCTGGATGCGGCGCTCCTGACGCTGCACCTCGCGGCGGCGGTCGGCGATCTCTTTTTCGCTTTCATTGCGGAAGCGGTGCACTTCTTCCTTGCCCTCAAGCACCAGCTCCTTTTTCTTTGCCTCGGCGTTTTTGATCGCGTCTGACACAATGCGCCTTGCCTCTTCCTCGGCGCTGCCGATCTCCTTTTCAGCGGTATTTTTGCGGATAGTGATACCGATGAATACGCCCAAAGCGCCGGCGACCAGCGCGGCTGCGACGAGAATCAGAACAAAAACAACAGGTTCTAACTGCATCTCCCTGACACCTCCTTGTTCTCTCGTTTTTTTTAAAAGATTAACAGCTTTGATAAAACAAAACCTTTGGGGTGCCGTTACGTTTCAGATATTCAATTTTAACAAGATATACAATATTTTTTAAAAATGTAAAAAAGGAAATAATGTTATTAAAAAATATCTATAAATAACGGCTCCCGAAAGAGTCTGATTACAAAAGCAAATAACGGCACCTTGAATGCAACTATTCAAAAGCCGTCGCTTCGCAGACCCCATAGTAATGGAATCTAAAGTAATTTTATAATAAAATCAAGCGGTTGTCAATAAGTTAGTGTGTATTTTGTTAAAAAATAATTCTTTATCGCAATAATCTATCTGGTTATTACAGAATAGTCCAGAAAGGCGGTGAATTTTGTGTAAGTCGCAAAATAAAAATAAAAAAATTAAGTTATTTTTTTATCAAACTATTGAAGAAATGAAAAAAATGTAATATAATAGAGTTACCTTAATATTTTAGGAGGAATTATTATGTCAGTAAAAGTTGCAATTAACGGCTTCGGCCGTATCGGACGTTTGGCTTTCCGTCAGATGTTCGGCGCAGAGGGTTATGAGGTTGTTGCTATCAACGATCTGACCGATCCCAAAATGCTCGCAAACCTGCTGAAGTATGACACCGCTCAGAAGGGCTATTGCGGCACCATCGGCGAGAACCTGCACACCGTAGAGGCGGGCGAAGGCTCCATCATCGTAGACGGCAAAGAGATCCCCATCTACGCAAAGCCCAACGCTGCCGAGCTTCCCTGGGGCGACCTGGGCGTTGACGTTGTTCTCGAGTGCACCGGCTTCTACTGCTCCAAGGCGAAGAGCCAGGCTCACATCGACGCAGGCGCAAA
>ONIJ01000014.1 GCA_900317875.1 uncultured Eubacteriales bacterium | reverse complement strand
CTCGCGGCGGCAGCGCTGATTGTCGTCGCATGCGTCGCTGTGCGCCTTCACAGCCTGCCTCCCAAGACGGGAAAATCAGGCGGGCAGCGCGTCACGCTGCAAATTCAAAACGGCGATTACCGCGCGTTTCTCGCGCAATTCGGGCTGGATTCAAACGGTAAGCCGACTGCGGAAAAAGCCGTGCGCATTCCCGAGGAATTCGACGAGACCTACAGCGCCTATAACGAGCTGCAGCGGCAGGCGGGCTTTGACCTGACGCCCTACCGCGGGCAGGAAGCGGTGCAGCTTACCTTTTCCGTCAGAAATCGAACGGAAACGCCCCGCGCGGTGCTGCTGGTATTCCGCGGCTGCGTCATCGGCGGTCATCTGACCGACGGCATTTACGGAAGCGAACCGAGCGCCTTGGTGATATGATCACCCGGGTTCGCGATACATCATATTTTCAGCCGCACAGCGGCATGGTTACGATGGAACGATTGGATAAATATCTCGCCTCGCGCGGCTGCGGCAGCCGCAGGGAGGTTCAACAATTAGTCAAAGGCGGCGCTGTCACGGTGGATGGCGCCGTTTGCCGACAGCCCGATTGCAAGCTCGACCCCGATTCCGCCGTTGTGGCGGTCAACGGACAGGCGGTGGGGGACAAGTATGTCTACCTCATGCTCAACAAGCCCGCAGGCGTCGTTTCGGCGACCGAGGACAGGCGCGAGAAAACCGTTATCGACCTGTTGCCCGAGCCGCTCCGCCGCCGCGGTCTGTTTCCCGCCGGACGGCTGGACAAGGATACCGAGGGACTGCTGATCCTTACCAACGACGGCGATTTTGCCCACCGGATGCTCTCGCCGAAAAAGCACGTCGACAAGCAGTATATCGCGCAGCTCGACGGCGAGATCACCGAAGAGATGATCGCGCGCTTTGCCGAGGGGATCGTCTTTGCCGATGGGGTCAAATGTCTGCCTGCCAAGCTCACGATCGCCGAAAACGGGGATAAAACGGTGGGAAGGGTGACGATCTGCGAGGGAAAATATCATCAGGTGAAGAAAATGTTTGCGTTTTGCGGGCTGCATGTTGTGCACCTTCAACGAATATCGATCGGGAATTTGTATTTGGATGGCAAATTGCCCATAGGTTCTTATAAATCTTTGACAAATTTAGAAATTCAGCAAATTTTTATCGGCAAAATACACTAAAATCGCCTGTTTTTTTTTATCTTGTAATAATTTTAAATAAAATAAGCCATAAATATTTAGTTAAAATCCGTATAGTAATAACTTGCGAAAAGTGCTATATTATTAGATGTAATAAAGTTTTACAAAAAACGGAGGTATTATTACATGGCAAGCTTATCATTAAGAAACATTTACAAAATTTATGAGGGCAACGTAACGGCCGTTAAGGATTTCAACCTTGAAATCGCTGACAAAGAGTTCATCATCTTCGTCGGTCCTTCCGGCTGCGGTAAGTCCACTACCCTGAGAATGATTGCGGGTCTCGAGGATATTTCCAAGGGCGAGCTTTACATCGGCGACAAGAAGGTCAACGACGTTGCCCCTAAGGACAGAGATATCGCGATGGTGTTCCAGAACTACGCGCTTTATCCTCATATGACCGTTTATGATAACATGGCATTCGGTCTGAAGCTGAGAAAGACTCCGAAGGAAGAGATCAAGAGAAGAGTGGAAGAGGCAGCCAGAATCCTCGGCATCGAGCAGTTCCTCGAGAGAAAGCCGAAGGCTCTGTCCGGCGGTCAGAGACAGCGTGTTGCGATGGGTCGTGCGATCGTCCGTGATCCCCAGGTATTCCTTCTCGACGAGCCTCTGTCCAACCTGGATGCGAAGCTCCGTGCACAGATGCGTACCGAGATCTCCAAGCTCCATCAGAGACTGGGCACAACCTTTATCTATGTTACCCATGACCAGACCGAAGCGATGACGCTGGGTACCAGAATCGTCGTTATGAAGGACGGCGTTGTGCAGCAGGTAGATACCCCGCAGAACCTCTACGATTATCCCTGCAACATGTTCGTCGCGGGCTTCATCGGATCTCCTCAGATGAACTTCATCAACGCGATCGTCGCCAAGAAAGGCAACAACTACACCCTCAACTTCGACAAGTACGAAGTACCCGTTCCCGCTGACAAGTGCGCAGGCGGCAAGCTGGATGCGTATGTCGGCAAGGAAGTTATCTTCGGTATCCGTCCCGAGCACGTTCACGACGAGCCCGAGGAGCTGCAGAAGGCGATCATGCAGTTCGACGCAAATGTAGACGTAACCGAATTGATGGGCGCTGAGATCTATCTGTACGTCAACATCGGCGGACAGCCCATCACCGCGCGCGTAGAGCCCACCTCCACCGCGAAGGTCGGCGACAAGATCAATGTTTGCTTCAGCCTTGAGAAGCTCCACATCTTCGACAAGGACACCGAGCAGATCATCGTCAACTGATAAGAGACAGCATTTTAGGGGCAGCCGGACGGCTGCCCCTGTTTTTTCTAAAAAACCGCCGAAAAATCCGCGGTTTTTTACCTATAATTGCCGAATTTATAAATTTCGTAAAATAGGTCTTGCATTTTTTACAAAAGTATGCTATCATATTTCTTGCGGTTGAAAACAACCGCACATGCGCCGGTAGCTCAGCTGGATAGAGTGTCTGACTACGAATCAGAAGGTCGGGAGTTCGAGTCTCTTCCGGCGCG
>ONIJ01000137.1 GCA_900317875.1 uncultured Eubacteriales bacterium | reverse complement strand
TCAGGAGGAAAAAATTATGGCAAAGACAATCGGTATAGATTTAGGTACAACAAACTCATGCGTAGCGGTTATCGAAGGCGGCGAGCCCGTTGTTATCGCTAACGCGGAAGGCAGCAGAACAACTCCGTCGGTAGTAGCTTTCTCTAAAAACGGCGAGAGAATGGTGGGCCAGGTCGCTAAGCGTCAGGCTATCACCAACCCCGAAAGAACAGTTTCTTCGATCAAGCGCGAGATGGGTACCGCTTACAAGGTAAACATCGACGGCAAGAGCTACACTCCCCAGGAAATTTCCGCAATGATCCTTCAGAAGCTCAAGGCTGACGCGGAGGCTTATCTCGGCGAAACAGTCACTCAGGCGGTTATCACCGTTCCCGCATACTTCACCGACGCACAGCGCCAGGCTACCAAGGACGCGGGCAAGATCGCAGGCCTTGACGTAAAGCGTATCATCAACGAGCCCACAGCGGCTGCGCTGAGCTACGGCGTAGACAAGGAAAACGACCAGAAGGTTATGGTATATGACCTCGGCGGCGGCACCTTCGACGTTTCCATCATCGAGATGGGCGACGGCGTTCAGGAGGTTCTCGCAACCGCAGGCAACAACCGTCTCGGCGGCGACGACTTCGACAAGAGAATCATCGACTGGATGGTTCAGTCCTTCAGAACCGAGACAGGCATTGATCTTTCATCCGACAAAATGGCTATGCAGCGCCTCAAGGAGGCTGCCGAGAAGGCTAAGATCGAGCTTTCGGGCGTAACTACCTCCTCGATCAACCTGCCCTTCATCACCGCTGACCAGACAGGTCCCAAGCACCTCGACCTCACTCTCACAAGAGCCAAGTTCAACGAGCTGACCGCTGACCTCGTAGAGGCAACAATGGGTCCCGTGCGCAGCGCTCTCTCCGACTCCGGTCTGCAGATCGGTCAGATCGACAAGGTCCTCATGGTAGGCGGCTCCTCAAGAATCCCCGCCGTTCAGGAGGCTGTTCAGAAGCTCATCGGCAAGGAGCCCTTCAAGGGCATCAACCCCGACGAATGCGTAGCGATCGGCGCGTCGATCCAGGCAGGCGTTCTCGGCGGCGAGGTCGACGGCCTGCTGCTCCTCGACGTAACTCCTCTGTCACTCGGCGTTGAAACCATGGGCGGCGTTATGACAAAGATCATCGACAGAAACACCACCATCCCCACAAAGAAGAGCCAGATTTTCTCGACCGCTGCCGACAACCAGACTCAGGTTGAAATCAACGTTCTCCAGGGCGAGCGCGAATTCGCACGCGACAACAAGCAGCTCGGTTTGTTCGCTCTGACGGGAATCGCTCCCGCAATGCGCGGAATCCCTCAGATCGAGGTCACCTTCGACATCGACGCCAACGGTATCGTTAACGTTTCGGCAAAGGATCTCGGCACCGGCAAGGAGCAGAAGATCACGATTTCCTCCTCTACAAATATGAGCAAGGAGGACATCGACAAGGCTGTCAAGGACGCCGAGCAGTACGCGGCCGAGGACAAGAAGCGCCGCGAGGAGGTTGACGCGAAGAACGAAGCCGAGAACCTCGCTTATCAGGCCGAAAAGCTCGTAAACGAGAGCGGCGACAAGCTCGCTGACGCCGACAAGACAACCATCAACACCAAGGTCGCGGCTGTAAAGGACGCTATCTCCAAGAACGACATCTCGCTGATCAACGCCGCCAAGGAAGACCTGCAGAAGGCTGTTTATGAGGTTAGCGCGAAGCTGTATCAGCAGGCAGCTCCCCAGCAGGGCGCGCCCGATATGAACGGAGCACCCGATATGGGCGGAGCTCAGCAGAACAACAACGGAAACCCCAACGTCTACGACGCGGATTTCACCGATGTTGACGGAAACAACTGATAATTGAATATTGCGGAAAAGGGCGACACTCGCTGTCGCCCTGTTTCCGATTTGATGTTGTATGTAAGGGCACGCCGTGCTGCGCGCCTCTACATTTGATATCAAACGTCAATTCAAAAATTACCGTACATACGGAGGATAGACAATGGCTGATAAAAGAGATTACTACGAGGTGCTCGGCGTAAGCAAGGGCGCCGGCGACGACGAAATCAAAAAGGCGTTCCGCCAGAGCGCCAAAAAATACCATCCCGACCTCCATCCCGGCGACAAGGAGTGCGAGGAAAAATTCAAGGAGGTCAACGAGGCATACGAGGTGCTGTCCGACAGCGACAAGCGCGCGCGCTATGACCAGTTCGGCCACGCGGGCGTAGATCCGAACTACGGCGCAGGCGCCGGCGGCGGAAGCCCCTTCGGAGGAGGTATCGACCTCGACGACATATTCTCCAGCTTCTTCGGCGGCTTCGGCGGCAGAAGACAGGGCCGCGCGAACGCTGCCCAGCGCGGCGGCGATGTTGAGGCGAGCGTTACTATCACCTTTTCCGAGTCGGCTAAGGGCTGTAAAAAATCAATAACCTACACCAGCGTCGCATCCTGCGACGAGTGCCACGGCACAGGCGCGGCGGCGGGCTCCCAGGCAAAAACCTGTTCCGCCTGCGGCGGCTCGGGCAGAGTGACCATCAACCAGCGCTCGCCCTTCGGAGTCATCCAGACGCAGCGCTCCTGCGACGCCTGCGGCGGCACGGGTAAAATCATCGACAATCCCTGCCGCAAGTGCAGCGGCTCGGGCAGACAGAGAAAGACGCGCACCGTCGACGTCACGATCCCCGCAGGTATCAAGGATCAGCAGATCCTCAATATCGGCGGCCACGGCAACGCGGGCTACAACGGAGGCCCCGCGGGCGATCTGCACGTCTATGTAAACGTGCGCAGCCACAGCCTGTTTGAGCGCAGAGGCGACGACGTTTGGTGCGACCTTTACATCACAATTTCTCAGGCGGCGCTCGGCGCCGAGGTCGTCGTGCCCACGCTCGACGGCGACGTGAAATACAATATCCACGAGGGTACCCAGTCCAACGACGTGTTCAAGCTGAAGGGCAGAGGCTTCCCGCACCTGGGCGGCAGAGGCAGAGGCGACCAGTTCGTGCGCGTTATCGTCGAGGTGCCCAAGGGACTCAGCGGAAAGCAGAAGGAGCTTGTGCGCGGACTTGAAAAGGCGTTGTCCGATAAGAACTACCCGAAGCGCAAGAGCTTCTTCGACAAACTCAAGAAGAACAAAGAGTAATTGCTATGAAAAATTGGACTGAAATAAAAATAGCGGTAGACGCCGCTGATATTGACAGGGCGGGCGACATCGCAAACGCCGCGGCGTCCTGCGGGATATACATCGAGGATTACCGCGATCTTGAGCAGACCGTGGAGGAAATCGCCCACATCGACCTGATCGGCGAGGAGCTTCTCGCAAAGGATCGCTCCAAGGGGTTTGTTCACCTCTATCTCGAGCCCGACGTTTCTCCTGCCGAGGCGGCGGCGTTTCTCTCGCAGCGCTTTGAAAGCGAGGGGATCGCTCACACGATCGAGCTTCTCGACTGCGCCGAGGAGGACTGGCGCAACAACTGGAAAAAATACTTCCATCCGATCGCGGTGGGAGAAAAGCTGATGATCGTCCCGAGCTGGTATGAAAATTACGACACTCAGGGCAGGATCGCCTTAAACATCGATCCCGGACTCGCCTTCGGCACCGGCGGACACGAAACCACGCGGCTCTGCCTTGAAATGTGCGAAAAGTATATGAAGGCGGGCGACAGCGTTCTCGACGTCGGCTGCGGCAGCGGGATTCTCGGAATCGCCGCTCTGCTGTGCTCGGCAGGCAGGGCTGTAGGCGTTGACATCGACGAAAAGGCGGTTGAAACCGCGAGGGAAAACGCCGCGGTAAACGGCGTGGACGACCGCTACACCGCCATTCACGGCAGCTTCACCGACAAGGTCGAGGGCAAGTACGACATCGTGCTCGCGAACATCGTCGCGGACGCCATTTTGTTCCTCTCCCGGGGCGTGGCTGATTTTATGAAAAAGGACGCGGTTTACATTGTCAGCGGAATAATCGACACCCGTGCCGAGGAGGTCAAAAACGGAATTTCGCCCTGGTTTGACATAATCGAGGAAAAGCTCGACGGCGGCTGGGCGTGCTTTGCCGCAAAACTGAAATGACAGACACTTGCTTTTTGGAAAAATATGTGGTAAAGTATTAGTGAAAACTATCCGGGAGGTAATTCCAATGAGAAAACCCACTAAACAAGAACATATTAATCTATTCTTTTCCGCGTTTTTAATTATTGCATTTATCGTATGCTCTAATTTCTTTTCGAGCTTCACCTCGACTCAGGATATGTTCACGATGCAGATCATTTCTTCGGCTGTTTACGCCGTGTTCGGTCTGCTGCTGTTCTACGCGACCAGAGTAGGCGACGGCAAAGCGATCGCGCGCTTTTCGCCCATCACTCTTATCGTTTTGGTTCTGCCCTCGCTTTATATCATCATCGCGACGCTCGGCGCTTCAATGCCGCTCCACGATGTGTTTGTTGACAAGTCGGCGGGACATCTGAGCATCATTTCCTCTCTCGCGGCGGTAGCGCTCGGCTACGGACTTCCCTACACCTTCTTCAGCGGCTTTGAGCTCGCTGACGCAGAAGCAGAGGAAGAAGCCGATGACAAGGACGGCTATGTCGAGGGCGGAGTTGAAGCCGACATCCTCGACGAGGAGGAATCGCTGGAGGCCGAGGAAGAAGAAACCTCTATGCAGGAGCATTAATGATTTTAACCAAAAAGGCGTGCCGAGTCGGCGCGCCTTTTTTGCCTTTCTGAAACTTCAACAAAAATGAGTGTCAATACAGTGGATTTTTCTCTAATCGAAAATGCCATAAAAACTGACATTTATTGACTTTTGGCATTTGTTATAATATAATAAATACGTATGATTATGCGCAGAAGAAAGGATTTGTGTTATGATACCATTCAATGTGCCTCCGTTCCTCGGAACCGAGACAAAGTACATCAACGAAGCAATTAACAACCATAAAATCTGCGGCGACGGTCCTTTTACAAAGGATTGTCACAAGTGGCTTGAGGAAAAGACGGGAGCTGCAAAGGCTCTGCTCACCACCTCCTGCACCGACGCCCTTGAAATGGCGGCGCTGCTTCTGGACATTCAGCCGGGCGACGAGGTGATCCTTCCGTCGTTTACCTTCTGCTCCACCGCCGACGCCTTTGCGCTCAGAGGCGCGAAGCTCGTGTTCGTGGACATCCGTCCCGACACAATGAATATCGACGAAAAACTTATTGAGGACGCCATCACCGACAAAACAAAGGTGATCGTGCCCGTTCACTACGCGGGCGTTGCCTGCGAGATGGATACGATCCTCGACATCGCAAAGCGCCGCAGCCTCAAGGTCGTTGAGGATGCCGCTCAGGCGGTTATGTCCGAATACAAGGGACAGGCGCTCGGCGCGATCGGCGACTACGGCTGCTATTCCTTCCACGAAACCAAGAACTACAGCATGGGCGAGGGCGGCGCTGTTCTCATCAAGGATCCGAATAAAATCGAGGACGCCGAGATCCTGCGCGAAAAGGGAACCAACCGCAGCGTGTTCCTGCGCGGACAGATTGACAAATACACCTGGGTCAACTACGGCTCGTCCTACCTCCCGAGCGATATGAACGCCGCCTATCTCTGGGCGCAGCTTCAGGAGGCCGACAAGATCAACGACGACCGTCTGGCTTCATGGCAGAAATATTACGACGGCTTTGAGGAGCTTGAAAGGGAAGGCTGTGTTCAGCGCCCGATCATCCCCGCCGAGTGCAAACACAACGCGCATATGTTCTACCTCAAGGCAAAGGACCTCGAGGAGAGGACACGCCTGATTTCCTTCCTCAAGGAAAACGGCGTTATGGCCGTGTTCCACTACATTCCGCTTCACTCCGCTCCCGCCGGTCAGAAGTTCGGACGCTTCCACGGCGAGGACAAGTATACAACGGCCGAGGCGAACAGGCTTTTACGCCTGCCGATGTATTACGGACTTACCGACGAGGACATCCAAAAGGTAATTGAAACCGTAATCAAGTTCTACAAGGGATAACTCCGGCGGCAGACGCCGTGAAAATCAAGGGGATCATTATGAATCACAATGTTTCCATCCGCCCGATCACCGAGGCGGATACCGATAAAATAGTTAAATGGCGCAACGCTCCCTCCGTTATGGAGCACTTCATCTACCGCACTCCGCTGACCGCCGAGGATCACCTCAATTGGTTCCGCAGCCGCGTTCAGACAGGAAAGGTAGCGCAGTTTGTTATCGTTGACGGCGATAACGGCGAGGAAGTCGGCTCCGTTTACCTGCGCGATATTGATATGGAAAACAAGAAGTGCGAATACGGTATCTTCATCGGCGAGGATTCCTGCCGCGGCAAGGGAATAGGCTCGGCGGCGGCAAAGCTGGCGCTCGACTATGCCTTTGGCGAGCTGGGGCTCAACCGCGTGTTTTTGCGCGTGTTCGCCGATAACCTCCGCGCGATCAAAAGCTACGAAAACGCGGGCTTTGTCTGCGAGGGAAAATTCCGCGACGACGTGATAATCGGCGGAAAGGCATACGATATGGTATTTATGGGAATACTTAGGGAAGATTGGAAAAAGGTGAAAGACTGATGGAAAAAATTTCGTTTGTAATTCCTTGCTACCGCTCCGAGAACACTGTCGGAGGGGTGGTTGACGAAATCGTTGAAACGATCACAGCCCACGGCGGCTACGACTACGAGATCATCCTGGTAAACGACAACTCGCCCGACAGGGTGATCGACACGATAAAGGCGCTTTCGGCGGCGAATCCCAAGGTCAAGGGACTCGATCTGTCGAGGAACTTCGGTCAGCACTCCGCGATCATGGCGGGCTTTACCTATCTGACGGGCGACATCGTCGTTTGTCTTGACGACGACGGACAAACTCCCGCAAACGAGGTTTTCAAGCTGATCGACAAGCTCGATTCCTTCGATCTGGCTTTCGCGGAATACAAAACCAAGCAGCACTCGGGCTTCCGAAACTTCGGCAGCAAAATAAACGACCTTATGGCTCGCTGGCTGCTGAGCAAGCCCAAAGATCTGAAAATAATGAGCTACTTCGCGTGCAAGCGCTATGTTGTGGAGGAGGTGCTCCGCTACGAAAACCCCTATCCCTATATGAGCGGACTTCTGCTCAGGGCTACAAAAAAGGTGACAAACGTAGAGGTCAACCACAGAGAACGCGTTGAGGGCAGCTCGGGCTACAGCCTCAAAAAGCTGCTGCTGCTGTGGATCAACGGCTTCACCTCTTTCTCGGTAAAGCCGCTCCGCTTTGCGACCTTCCTCGGATTTTTCACCGCGGTCATAGGCTTTCTGTTCGGCATTTACGTTATCATCCACAAGATCGTGGTGCCCGACTCGCTGATGGGCTGGAGCTCCACAATGTCGGTTATGCTTTTCCTCGGCGGTATGATAATGCTTATGCTGGGAATGGTCGGCGAGTACGTGGGAAGGATATATCTCAGTATCAACCGCTCGCCGCAGTTCGTGATCCGCGACAAGGTCGGCTTTGAGGACAAGAAAGATGGAAAATAAAAAAAAGCGTAAATTTGACATAAAAACCTACGCGGTGCTGCATTTTATTCTGCTGATGTACTCCTTTGTAGGAGTTTTTATGAAGCTCGCCTTCACGCACGAGTTCTTATCGCTGTATTTCCTGCTTTTTGCGGGGCTTGCGGTACTGTTTCTCGGCATTTACGCACTGATTTGGCAGCAGGTGCTCAAAAAACTTCCGCTCACCGTGGCGTTCACCAACAAAGCGATCTGCATCGCCTGGGGAATGCTCTGGGGCGCGCTCATTCTGGGCGACGCCGTTACCTGGTATAAAATCGTCGGCTCTGTTATCGTTTTCGCCGGCGTAGTATTGGTGGTGTCGAACAATGAGTAAAGAAATGCTTACAATGGTTTTTTCCTGCGTGTTTCTGGGTTCGGTGCTGATTTCTTCGATTTCTCAGATAATGCTGAAAAAAAGCGCCGACAAAACCTATGAAACTACGCTTCGGGAGTATCTGAACCCGCTGGTTATCATCGCTTACGCGATGTTCTTCTGCTCAATGCTTATCACGATGTATTGCTATAAATACGTCGATGTTTCGGCGGGGCCGATACTCGAGAGCGCGGGCTACATTTTTGTGGCGGTGCTCGGATATATTTTTCTCAGGGAAAGGTTTTCGCTGAAAAAAATTATCGGAATGGCGGTAATCATCGCGGGGATCGCGCTTTTCTCCTTCGGAGGAATGATTCCGCTGTTCAACTAAAAACTTCTGTTTGGAGTGTTTTATGAAGACTAAGGACAAGTTGTTAAAAATTTACCGCGCGGATAAAATCTATCTCGCTGAGTGGATTCTTGCGATTGTCACAGGTATGTTTGTGTTCATAACATCCTCAACTTGGGATTTGCAGAGTCTTACTATCTGGTCTACGAATGTCCTGGACGTGATTTACGAGGGCAAGTTCCGGGACCTTTACGAGTATACCGCAAATAATATTTACGGCGTTCACCACGCGCATATGGGCAGCGAGCTTATGTCGGTGCTTCCGTGGTCGATATGGAATTTGCCCATATGGATAATTCAGCGCTTCTTCGACAGGCCGATAATCGACTCGGCGCTTTTGCTCGCGTATTCAAAGCTCTTTATGGTCCTGCTGACGGTGATCACCGTGATCTACACCAAGAAGGTCACCTATCTCATCACGGGCGACAAATTCAAGAGCACCCTTGCGATGTACCTGACGGCTAGCTCGACCTACATTTATCTGTCGGTCTGCTATTCCGGACAGAACGACATTATGATGATCTGCTCGTCGGTTATCGCCGTTTATTATCTGCTGCAGAACAAGCGCAAGACCTTCCTGGCGTGGTCGGCGCTGTCGATTGCGATCAAGCCGTTTTTCATCCTTCCGTTCCTCGCTGTGCTGCTGCTCAGCGAAAAGAACCTGCTCAAGATCCTGCTCAAATCGGTCGTTGCGGTTTCGGGACTTGTTGTGCAGAAGCTCATTTTCAACGGAGCTCCGGGCTATGAGGAGTCGATGAATTCGGGCCCCGCAAAGCAGATGATGGAGAATATGTTCCCCTCGAATATCAATACGAACTTCGGCGGTATTTCGTTCTTTGCGATCTCTCTGGTGCTCATCTATCTGTACACCTATACGCGCGACTTCAAAAACGACGACTACGGCGACAAGAACAGCAACATCGGAAAATACGCTGTTTATATAATTGCGGTCACCTACACCTGCTATGTTATGTTTTCGCCGTTTTCCTTCTACCGTCTTGCGACGCTCACGCCGTTCATCTATATCGTATTGGTGCAGAACAAAGATATGCTCCTCTACAATTCGCTGTTCGACGTCGCAATGCAGTTCTGCCTGCTGATGAAGCTGGTTCTGCGCGGCTCAAAGCTGTTCCGCGTGGATTATCTGAACAAGGCGGTCGTTCAGCGCTGGTTCGGATATTCGGTGAACTACAACGCTCACAGCTGTTATTCAAGTATTGACAACTACCTCTTTGAAAAAAACGACTTATATGATAAACTTCAGGCTATGTTCGCGGGTGTTGCTGCGGTCAGCGCGGTAATGCTGCTGGTGCTCAACCATCCCGAGGAAAAAATAAAGCTGAAGGTCTCCGGCGACGTAAACTGCCGCGCGCTGATGTGGATCCGCACACTCATAATCGTCCCGTTCGCGCTGCTTTCGGTTTATATGTTCGCTATGGCAGTTATAAAAAATTTCCCGTAAATAAACCAAATAAAATCACTTTGTAAGGAGTTGACGAGATGAAAGGAATTATTCTCGCGGGCGGACGCGGCACAAGACTTTATCCGATGACAAAAACCGTTTCAAAGCAGCTTTTGCCCGTTTATGACAAGCCCCTGATCTACTATCCGCTTTCCATTCTTATGCTTGCGCAAATCACCGAGATTCTCGTGATTTCCACTCCCGAGGACACTCCCATCTATAAGGAGCTGCTCGGCGACGGCTCAAGGCTCGGAATTTCCATTGAGTACACCGTTCAGGCGGAGCCCAACGGACTTGCACAGGCGTTTATCCTCGGCGAGGATTTCATCGGCGACGACAGCGTTTGCCTGATTCTCGGCGACAACGTTTTCTACGGTCAGAACTTCCCGAATATGCTGCTCAAGGTCAAGGAAAACCTCAAGGGCGCCACGGTGTTCGGCTATCCCGTTATGAATCCCAAGGACTTCGGCGTGGTTGAGTTCGACAATAACGGCAAGGTGATTTCGATTGAGGAAAAGCCCCAAAAGCCCAAGTCAAACTACGCGGTGCCGGGACTTTACTTCTACGACAACAAGGTTATCAAGTACGCCAAGAGCATCAAGCCCTCGGCGCGCGGCGAGCTGGAAATTTCTTCCATCAACAGCCTCTACCTCGAAAACGGCGAGCTCAACGTAATGCTCCTCGGCAGAGGTATGGCGTGGCTCGACACGGGAACTCCCGCAGGTCTGCTTAAGGCGGCGGAATATGTTCAGACAATTCAGTCCATGCAAGGTCTTTACATCAGCTGTATTGAGGAAATCGCGTGGCGTAAGGGCTTCATCTCCGCCGAACAGCTCAGAAAGCTGGGCGAGGAGCTAAAGATGACCGAGTACGGCCAGTACCTTATCGCACTTGCAGACGCGAATTCATAATGATAAAAAGGAGAACTGAAATGAAAAATATTCTTGTTACGGGCGGTGCGGGCTTTATCGGCTCAAACTTTGTGCACCATATGCTCAAAAATCACGATTACAACATCATCAACATCGATTCTCTCACCTATGCAGGCAACCTTGACAACCTCACCGATGTTGAAAACGATCCCCGCTACACCTTCTTAAAGACCGACATCCGCGACCGCGAGGCGCTGACCGAGATCTTTGAGAAGTACGACATCGACACAGTTGTCAACTTTGCGGCAGAGAGCCACGTTGACCGCTCGATCACCGAGCCCGAGATCTTCCTGACAACCAACGTGATCGGCACCCAGACTCTTCTCGACGTTGCAAAGCGCTTCTGGAAGGTCGCTCCCGACGACAAGTATTCCCGCGAGTTCAAGGACGGCGTAAAGTATCTTCAGGTTTCAACCGACGAGGTTTACGGCGCTCTCGGCAAGACAGGTATGTTTGAGGAAACCACTCCGCTTTCTCCTAACAGCCCCTATTCCGCTTCAAAGGCGAGCGCGGATATGGTAGTGCGCGCGTATCACGAAACCTTCGGTATGCCCGTCAACATCACCCGCTGCTCCAATAACTACGGTCCCTATCAGTTCCCCGAAAAGCTCATTCCGCTGATGATCAACAACTGCAAGTCCGGCAAGCCGCTCCCCGTTTACGGCGACGGAATGCAGATCCGCGACTGGCTGCACGTTTCCGATCACTGCAACGCGATCGACACCGTGCTCCACAAGGGCAAGATCGGCGAGATCTACAACATCGGCGGCAACAACGAGAAGGCAAACATCGAAATCGTAAAGCTCATCATCAAGACGCTCGGCAAGGGCGAGGATCTTATCGAGTACGTCAAGGACCGTCCCGGTCACGACAGACGCTACGCGATCGACAACACCAAGATCACCACTCAGCTCGGCTGGGCTCCCAAGTACACCTTTGAGCAGGGCATTGCCGAAACGATCGAATGGTACCTTGCAAATGAGGAATGGATGGAAAAGATCACCTCAGGCGCGTATATGAGCTACTACGACAAGATGTATTCGAATAATAAATAATACTTATATAAAGAAAAACGGCTCCCGGATTTCGGGAGCCGTTTTAGGTTTGTTAACATATTGAAATTGATTCCGGTGCTGTCAGTCCTTTTCCCTGAAGGCGAAGAAGCGCTGACCGATGTAGTTGAACGCCACAAACAGGCAGGCGCCGACTGCCATCGAGAGGTTATCCGAGAACTTCTTAACAGACCAGCCGAACATCGTCCAGCCGTTCGAGGTACAGATCCAGCCGACCAGCGGAACCGCGATAAAGTAGGCGAGGGTGTAGCAAACCGCAATGTTGAGCGCGAAGCGCAGAATGGGCTTGAAGCCCTTTTCCTTATTCTTGAAGGTGAAGTGCTTGTTGAGGAAGTAGCTCACCACGCTGCCGATGATATATCCGAGCACCGAGGAGATCCAAACATTCCAGCCGAAAAGGTTGTAGAACAAAAACTGCAGACCGGTTCCGACAAGAGTGTTGATGATTCCCACAAGAATAAATTTAAGAAATTTAATATCGAAAAAACTTTTTAACTTATTACTCATCTTTTTTTGATTTTCCTGCACGCAAAATAATCATAATTCCAACCGCAAACAGCACAACGTCCGCTCCGATGATGATCCAGAACGCGGCGGCATTGCCTGCGATCGTCTTAACGGGAATGGCGACCAGCGCCGTGTATTCCTCGGTGGAAATGGTTTTCGCCTCGTAAACCTTGTTGCCGCCGAAGTTGATCTCGAACGCCTTGCCGTCGTTCTTCTTGTCGAGGTCGGCAATAGTCTTGTTCTTTGCGTTTTTGAACGAGGAGCTCAGTCTTTTGCCGTTGTCGTTCTCAATAATTACATTGCAGCCGCATTCATCGGCGAGCGTGTAGCCCTGAGCCTTTGCGTATTCGTCGGTGACTATTCCCACCGCGACAGCGCCCGGCTCCTCGCCGGTTCTTTTCGCTCCGGCGTAAACGGTGTAGGTGTCGTCCTTGTTTTCATCGGCTTCGCCGAGAGCCTTGGGAACGATGCCTCTCGCCACAGCGTTGATGGGAGCGGTGTTTTTGTCGTCGGTCAGCGATTTTCCGTTCAGATCGTCGGGATAAGAGGCGATGATTACGCCTTTATCGTCAGTCAGCAGGATCGAGCTGACGCCCGTGCTTTCGGCGGCCTTCTTCAAATCGGCGTTCTTGTCGGGGATCTGCTCCGCAGCGGCAATCGCCTTTTTGAACATCGAGTCGGCAAAATCGCCCTTTATTCTCGAAGAGCTGATCTCAAAGTCCTCTAATTTCGTCTTAGTGTTCTCAACCGTTTCGTTAAGAGTCTTTTCGTCATAGGTGGTTTTGTCAAGCGGTCTGAACGCAAAGAAGCTCGCGATGCATACGCCGACGACGCACGCGGCCAGCAGGCAAATAGCAATCGGCTTGAACAGGGACTTTTTTGCTTTTGTTGAACTCATTTGTTATTCCTCGCTTTCTTGGTTGTTTTCATCTTCAAAGTTGGAAAACTTTGTGATATATATCGGTCTGTCTTTGGCCTCCATATATATTTTGCCGATGTATTCGCCCAAAATACCTATGGACATTTCCGTAATTCCGCCTAAAAACAGAACAGCGCAGAGTGTGGTGACATAACCGGGTGTGGTTATGCCGAAAAACAGCGTTTGGATAAGAGTTATCATAATGTATATAAGCGAGATGAAGAAAATCACAGCGCCCATAACCGCCGTGAAGCGGAGCGGCGCCACCGAAAAGCAGGTGATGCCGTCGATCGCATATTTGAACAGAGAGGAGAACTTCCAGGTCGTTTTGCCGAGCTGACGGTCAACGGTCTTGAAGGAGATCCACTTTGTGTCAAAGCCTACCCAGGAAAAAATACCCTTTGAAAAGCGCTGGACCTCGCTGAGCTCCAGAATGGAGTCGACCATCTGGCGCGTCATCATTCTGTAGTCCATCGCGCCGTAGGGATTCTTAACGTCGGTCAGCTTGTTTGACAGCTTGAAAAACAGCTTGGAAAAAATCCCGCGGAAAAAGCTCTCGCCCTCGCGCTCGTCGCGCTTTGTGGCGCAGCAGTCATAGCCGTCCTTCATTGCCTCAAGCATCTGAGGGAACACCGCAGGCGGGTGCTGCAGATCGGCGTCCATAACCACAACGTAGTCGGCGGTTGTGTGCTGCAGGCCGGCGTACATCGCCGCCTCCTTGCCAAAGTTGCGCGAAAAAGAGATATATTTGATGTTGTCGAAGCGCGCAGCAAGCTGCTTCATAACGAGGTAAGTTTTGTCGCGGCTTCCGTCGTTTACAAGGATGTAGCGGAAGCTGTAGTCCGGGAGAGTGTCGATAACCTTGTTGGTTTCAAGCACAAAATGCTCCAGCCCCTCCTCCTCGTTGTAGCAGGGGACGACCAAGTCAATAGTATTCATTTTAATCACCATATACTGATTATAACAAATATAAAGTCAAATGTCCAAACTTTTTTGAAAATAATCCAAAAAAATCGTAAAATTTTTGTTTACCTTTGACTTAAAACGTGTTACAATATGGAATGTACATCTGTTTGAACTTTACGGAGGTTCTTTTTTATGTCATTTATCAACACCCTGCGCAAGCCTGAAACGATTCCCGAAAAGCTGCTGGCTTTCGGAAAACGCAATATATTTGTGTGGATGTCGTTTCTGATTCCGCTTGCACTGATGTTTACAGCGTATGCGATGATGGATATTTCCCCGTTCGGAAAAGCCACCAAGCAGCTCCTCGTCACCGACCTGTGGCATCAGTATTATCCGTTCCTGGTCGATCTTCAGGACAAGCTCAAAAACGGGCACAGTCTGTTCTGGACGTGGTCTGTCGGCGGCGGTGCGAACTACTTCTCGCTGATGTCCTACTACCTCGCCAGCCCGATGAATTTCCTCTCGGTGTTTATCCCCGCGGATTTTCTGAGAGAGTTTTTGGCGCTTTCGGTGGCGGTGAAAATCTCGCTCGCCGGTTCGTTTATGGCCTATTTCCTAAAAAGCGTGTACAGACGAAACGACGCGTCGCTTGTTATGTTCGGAATCAGCTTTTCGTTCTGCGCGTTTTTTATGGGCTACTACTGGAACACCATCTGGCTCGACACCGTGTGCATCACGCCTCTGGTTGCGCTCGGCGCCGTAAAGCTGCTTATGGAGAACAAGTTCCGCCTCTACACGGTGATGCTCGCGCTTTCACTGCTCACCAACTACTATATGGCGTTCTTCTCCTGCATTTTTGTAATGCTTATTTTCATAAGCTACACGATCATCCGCTGGCAGAGCTTCAAGGTTCTGGGAGTAAATATTCTCAAATTCGTGCTGTTTACCATCCTCGGAATCGGTCTTTCCGCGTTCTTCCTGCTGCCGACCGTAATGGCGCTGCAGAACACTCACGCGAGCTCGGGCGTATTTCCGAAGGAATTCGCGGTTAATATCGGCGGAAGCAACGACTTCCTCGGAGTCCTTAAGGGACTCAAGAGCGTAACGGGCAACCTTGTGAACTTCACCGTGACCAACAACAAGGAAATCGACGGTATGCCCAACATCGCCTGCGGCGCCGTCCCGCTGTTCTTCGCGTTCCTGAGCCTTACGTCAAGGGAAATAAAGCTCAGGGAGAAGCTCGTGAGCGTCGGACTCATCCTCTTTATGTTCCTCAGCTTCATCATCCGCCAGCTCGACTACATCTGGCACGGCTTTCATTTCCCGAATATGATTTACTACCGCTTCAGCTATCTGGTGAGCTTTGTCATCATCGTGATGGGCTTCAGGGCGTTTATGTATATCAAAAAGACAAACTTTATCGACGCGTTGATTGCCACCGCGCTCAGCTTCTTTGTCTGGGCGATGGAGTTCGATTATTCGGGAACAAAGAATCCTTCGTGCGACGGGCCTTATGACCAGGGCGTTGTAAATATGTTCGTCGCAAAAATCAACGGCAACGACCACAACAAGCGTCCCGAGCGCGTTGAATGGATCGAGCCTACGCTCATTGCGGCGGCGGTCCTGCTTGCGCTTATCGGCATTATCGTGCTGCTCTATTCAAAGCGAGTCATCCCGCGCCAGTCGCTTGCGGTCGGACTTCTTGTGATCGTTGTGGCTCAGAGCGGCTACACCGCCTATTTCGGCGTAAACGTTTCGGGCAGCACAATCGCATATGACAAGGACGGCAACCTCACATATCCGGAAAAGGGAAATTACGTCGAAGAAGTTGTTGACGGAATGAATGAGCGGGAGTCGGATAATAAAGGGCTGTGGCGAGCCGAGGTAGCGCGGCAGAGCACCCTTAACGACGGCGCCGTGAACCGCTACCGCGGACTGTCGATGTTCAACTCTATGCTGAACGAAAAAATGACGATCTTCTATGAAAATATCGGACTCGCAGGTCATCAGGCGGGAAACAGATTCGTCTATAACGAGGGTACTCCCGTTCTGCACCTGTTTACCAACCTGAAATACCTCATCTCCCGCGGCGACACCATTATCGGCACATATTCTTCGAGAAAGGACGCTGTCGATCAGAGCGAAAAATCCAAACTGGTCAATTATATGAAGCAAACGGAAGTGAGCAGCGGCGCCGTAAAGCTGTACGAAAACACCCGCTACCTCGACACAGGCTTCATAGTCGACAAGGCTCTGACGGATTGGGAAGTCAATTTAAAGGAAAACAGCTACGATCCCGTAGAGAAGCAGTCTGAATTTTTCCGCCTCGCAACAGGGATCGAGGATCCTGTTTTCAAAAAGGTTAACATTGCCGAAACAAAGCCTTCGGCCGGCTCCACTCAGTGGAACTACACCGCGCCGATCAGCGGTCTGTATGTGCTCTATGCCGACGTCGGCAACGATAGAAAAATCACGATTGCCGCAGCCGACGAAAACGGAAATCCCGGCAACACCGTCAAGACATATGAGGGCAGATACAGAAACATTAATCCCGTCGGATACTTTACAAAGGGCGAAACGATCACTCTTACCGTCGATTCAGGCGCCGTAAGCACCAACAGGGTTTTCTTCTACGCGTTGGATCCCGATGTATTTGAGAAGGGTTATAACAAGCTCAAGGAAAATGTTATGACCACGACCTACTTTAACGACGGCGGCCGCCTTGAGGGAACGATCGACGCCAACCGCGACGGACTGTTCTACACCTCGATCCCCTACGAAAAGGGATGGCAGGCGTATGTTGACGGCGAGGAGGTCGAGATCACTCCCGTAGGCGACGCTCTGGTGGCGTTTCCGATCACAAAGGGCAAGCACGACATCGTGCTCAAATACAAGCCTAACGGCTTTGTCCCGGGACTGATAATCTCTATCATCTGTATGCTTGCGTTCGCCGCTTACTGCGTGTTCACCTACATCCTCAGGAAAAAGCTGCTTCCCGACTTTGCAAAGGACGAGCTTTATAAGGAGGAGAAAAAGGACGATCAGCCCTCAGTAAAGGATTATCCGGACACCGGAAAGAATAACAAAAAACACAAAGGGAAAAAAGCTGCTGTCAGAAAGAAACAGTAAACAATGATCCCTGAATAAGCAAACCACCCCCGAAGGCTCAGTGCCTTCGGGGCGTTTTTTTGCAGGAACCACTTCTGAATGGACGATTTTCACAATAACAATATACAAAGTTTATACAGAATGACAAATTGTCATTTAAGCACTTTAGTTGAAATATGTATTAATTTGCGGTATAATAATGTTGAAAACGTTAAAAACATTTTTTACAGGAGGTATGTTATGTTCAGGAAAACACTATCGGTTCTTCTGGCGGTTCTTCTGTTGTGCGCCGCTGTGCCTATGGGCGCTGTGCAGGCGGCTGCCGCCGAGGGATCGTTGTCTGCGGAAGGAGATTATCCGAAGCTGACTCCCGGCACGCCCTTCGAGGTGAATATCACCGCGGGCGGCGAGAAAGCCATACTTGCCTTTACCGCAGCAGAGACAGGAACCTACACGTTTGCCTCGTCGGGCGACGGCGATACGATCGGCGTACTCTACGATTCGGATATGAATGAGATCGCGAGCGACGACGACAGCGGCGAGGGCAACAACTTCAAGATCACAACGGCGCTTTCAGCCGGCGGCACCTTCTATCTTGAGGCTTACTACTACAGCGAAAGCAAAACGGGCTCCTTCGATGTTACTGCCGCTCTTCTTCCTGACGCTCAGTCGGTATATGTCAAAAACGGCAGCGAGATCAAGGGCTATCCCACCGAAAACGTTCAGCTCGAAGCGGGATTTTTGCCCGAGGACTGCGCCGAGGAGTACGTTACCTGGGCGTCCTCGGATAACAGCGTGGCTGAAATCGACGACTACGGTTTTCTGACCTTTATGGGCTTCGGCACCGCCACGATCACGGTCACATCCGCAAAAGGACTTACCGCGACCTGCAAGGCGGCAGCGCCTCAGCCCGAAACCATTGCCGTCAATGAAACCAATACCGCGGTGATCGACGAAAATGGCGGCGCAGCGCTGTTCAAATTCGTTGCGCCGGAAACCCGCGCCTACCGCTTCTGTTCCACGGGCGATTGGTACACCGTCGGCGTGCTTTTCGATTCGGATTTTTCACAGCTCGAATACGAATGGGGCGAAGATGGCGGCAACTTCAATTTCACGCATAAGCTCACAAAGAGCGAAACCTATTATATTCTCGCAAGGATGGACAGCTACAATGACACCGGTTCGTTCAGTGTGACTGTGGATGCCGTTCCGGCGGCGACCTCTGTTTCGATCAGGCAGGCGCCGCAGATCGACGGCTATATCGGATACAGACCATATCTGGATGTCGATTTCCTGCCCGAGGGCAGCCAAAGCGAATCGGTCACGTGGTCAAGCGACAATGCTTCACTCGTTTCGGTCGGCAGCGACGGCAGACTCGAAATGATCTCGGCGGGCAGCACAAAGATACACGCCGTTTCCGAGAACGGCCTGACCGCCGAGTGCACGGTTACGGTACACGACGATATCAAGCTCAGCGAGGGCGTGGCGGCGAACGGTAAAATTTACGAGCCATACGCCTGGTCGCGCTTTGCGTTCACTCCCTCAGTGAGCGGAAAATACATCTTCTGTTCCGAAAATTCTTCGGAAACCACTCACGCCGACCTTCTCGACAGCGATTTGGACAGACTCGCGTACGGACAGGGCACTTACGGCAATCCCGATTTTACAATAAAGTATGACCTCGAGGCGGGCAAGACCTACTATATCAAGGCGGGCTTGAGCTATTCCGAGACAGGCGATTTATTTGTAAAGGTCACCAAGGCAAAGGAAGCCACCGGCGTAAAGATCGAAGCCGACGGCGCGGTATACGGCTATCCGGATAAATACCTGCAAGTCAAAGCGGATTTCCTCCCCGAAGGCGCTGCGGAAGAAAACTGCAGCTGGGAGACCGCCGACAGCAGCGTTGCCGAGGTGTATTACTCCTACGATCAAACCTGCGAGCTGCACTTCAACAAAGCGGGAAGCACCACGCTGACCGTCACCACCGACAGCGGACTCACCGACACGGTCAATGTAGTTGTTGAGGATTACGTCACGCTTGCCGCAGGTGAAACCAAGACTACGGGCAGATATTTTGACGGAGACGCTTATTTCATTTTCACTCCTGAAGAAAAAGGATACTACTCGTTCTATTCATCGGGAGAACACACAACAGTCTGCGCTCTGCGCGATGAGTACGGTTACCGGATCGCGGGCGACGATAACTTCAGCGGCGAGGGAGAAAACTTCCGGTTCAATGTCATCCTGGAGGGCGGAAAGACATATTATCTCGAAACCCGCTCCGAAGACGTTCAGCAGGCGCAGTTCAGCGTAAGCTGCGAGCGCAGCATTGCCCCCGAGAGCATCGAAATAGTTCAGGGCAGCGCCGTTTCGGGCAATCCCCAGGAAATAATGAACCTTTCCGTTCGTTTCCTTCCCTCGGGCGCCGTCGAGGAGCCTGTTTACTGGTCTACCTCAGACGATGAGATCTGCAACGTTTACAGCGGCAAGGTATATCTCAACAAGCCCGGCAAGGCGACAATAACCGCCACCTCGGAATCCGGACTCACTGCGGAATGCGAGGTCACGGTAAAAGACTACGATTACGAAACTCTTTCGGCAGGCGAAACCAAAACAGCGACGATCGACGAAGATAACAGGAACTTTACCTTCAAGGTCGTTCCCTCCGAAACCGCCGCGTACAGCTTCAGCTCGTCGGGCGAACTCGACACAATGGCTACTCTGTACGACGAGGCCGGGGAAAGACTTGCGTACGATGACGATGGCGGAGAAAACGAAAATTTCAAGCTGCAATATTCTCTTGAGGCGGGCAAGACCTATTATCTTGTAACCTCTGTTTGGGGACAGGAAACCGGAGAATTCAGCGTGACCTGCAGCAAAGTGCCGTATGCGTCCGCTGTCAGCCTGAATCACAGCAAAGTAAAGGGCTATGCGGGCGAAGCCGGTTACCTCATAGTTTCTCCCGAGCCCGAAGACTCCTATACGGGCGAAATCGGGGTTTCTTCATCCGACGAGGACGTTGTCGGCGTTTCCGCCGGCAATGATTATGTTGAGCTCAGATATTTGTCAACAGGTTCAGCCGTCGTTACGGTAACCACAAGCACCGGGCTTTCTGCTTCCTGTACGGTGACGGTCGTTGAGCCGGAGGAGCTCGTTCTCGATGAAACAAAGTCCGGCAGCATCACCTATCCGAATGAAATGGTGATGTACCGCTTTGTTCCCGCAACCACCGACTACTATCTGTTCAGCTCGAACGCCGACAGTTACTTCGTCGGCAATCTGTACGACAGCAATATGGACAGGATCTCCAATATGAGCAGCTCGGCGGGCCGCATTGCGATCAAAAAAGAGCTTGAGGCGGGCAAAGTCTATTATCTCTCGGTCGGTTTTGCGGTCGATGACGAAACCGGCAGCTTTGAGGTCAAGGTCGAGCAAACGAGCGTTCCCACGGGACTC
This sequence comes from uncultured Eubacteriales bacterium, assembly GCA_900317875.1. GTDB lineage: Bacteria > Bacillota > Clostridia > Oscillospirales > Acutalibacteraceae > Ruminococcoides. The sequence goes on along the minus strand of ONIJ01000137.1, from coordinate 2,622 downwards.
GGGATTATGACTCCGCCTCAGGAAACCACCTACTACGAGGGCTACGTTACGGAAGGGCTGAACCTTCACGGACTTTCGGTTATGATCACCTGGTCGGACGGTCAGGAAACCGTCTGGGATTACGGAACCGATCGAAGCCCGCTGCGCGGAGAGAGCTTCCGCTATAACGTCAGCGACGAAGGCAAGCTGACGGTTAAGGTCGGAGACGCATCCGACTCGCTCGACCTCACTATTCTGGAAAATCCCGTTGACCGCATTGAGATCGATCAGAATGATATTCCCGAGCTTATCGAGCAAAACAACGGTTTTTGGGACAGCTATTATTTGGGCAACACCGAAAAAATCGAGTACTTCCACTACGACCTCTTTGAGTTCGACGGCGTTCCCGTCACGATTTACTACAAGGACGGCACGAGCGTCAGCGCCCGTATCGGCGAGGCGATTAACGACTACGGTATTTCGGTCAGCTCCAGGCAGTACCGGGGCGAGATATTTACCGTCGGCGGCAACAACGAGGTTTCGATCAATTATCTCGGCGTAAGCACAACGGTAAAGGTAAACGTGGTAGAGGCTCCCGTGGCGAGCATTGAGATCATCAGCGCTCCCGACACAGAGCTTATCGAAAACCACAGCGGATATTGGACAACCGCATATAACCCCGTTACATCCGCTTTTGATCTGAAATTCTTCTACTACACCCTCGATAATAACAGCTCCGCGCGTGTGCGCATAAATTACAAGGACGGCACCTCAAAAACCGCGGATGTCGGCAGCTATATCGACAATGAAAGAATAAACATTTCCGACAATCAGTATCAGGAGCCCTGGACAGTCGGCGGAAGCTACAGCTTTACGATCAGCTTCCTCGGAGCCTCGGTCGGCCTTCCCGTAACGATCGTGCCGAGTCCCGTGGACTATATCGAGGTTCCCGACGGCGCCGCGCTGACCTTGTATGAGAATATCGACGGCTACACCTTCACCTATTATAACGAAGACGGCGACGAGGTCGAGGCGTTCTCCTACTATGTAAACGGAATTGAAAATATTCCCGTCACCGTTCATTTCAAGGACGGATCAGTAAAGAGATCCTATGTCGGCGGTATGCTGAACAATGAGTATGTACAATATTCGGAGGATCAGTACAAAAATCCGTGGAAAAAGGGCGGCAACAACTTTATCACCGTAACCTACCTCGGAAAGAGCACGACTGTTCCCGTGAATATTGTTGATTCTCCCGTGGTTTCGATCGAAGTCATCTCAAATCCCACGCGTGAATACATTCTCGGCGACCATTACTTCGGCGGCGAGTACGGCTTTATTCCCTCCGACCTCACCGGATTCGCGTTTAAGGTCAACTACAGCGACGGAACCTCAAAGAGCTTTACTTCGGATGATTTCGAGGAAGGCTACAGAGTTGACGGTCACTTTTTCGAAATAGTTACCGTAAACGAAAAGCAGACCGTGGGCGACAACCCGTGCAAGATCACCTATATGGGCAAATCCGCGGATTTCAGCGTAAAGGTCGTCGAGAGCAACATCAAGTCGATCGAGATGACAAGGCTCCCGAATATCAGAACCTCATCGCAGTATTTCCGTCCAAACTGGATCGGCGCGCAGGTCACGGTAACCTATAAGAACAACACCAAGAAGGTCGTCAACCTCACCAGGGATAATCTTAAATACAGAATGAACTATCTCTATCCGTTCGCGGCGAGCTTTGAAATCGACGGAAAGACCGCCGTCATTTCGGATTTGTATGAAGAAAAAGAGGACGGCGAATTTGGAGTTGTTTACGTATTGAAGTACGTCAATGCGGAATACAAAATCAAGGATGTTTCATACGCTATGCAGTCGGCGGCTGAAAATGTCGAAATCGAGGACTACTCCGCCACGGGACAAAATATGCTGGTCAAGGTCACCTACGCCGACGGCACCTCCGAGAGCATTCGCCTGACCGACATCTTCCGCTATGAGTTCAGCTATTCCCCCGAAGTAGAGCTCTACGGAGCCTACACCGAAAAGGGAATATTGAATTACTCGATGATTAATGCCGAGGACAGTGAAGCCGATGTTTACATCTTCGGAAAATACATCGACGTAGACGGCGCTGAGGAAACCTTCCTGCGCGGAGACGTTAACGGCGACGGAGAGGTCACCGTGGAGGACGCAACGCAGATCCAAAGGTATCTTGCGGAGTACAGTGTTTCCGGCGTTTCAAGAATCCTTAAGTGCGGCGATACAAACTGCGACGGAAAGGTCAACATCAGAGACGTTTCCGAATTGCAGCGCTTCCTCGCAGGCTACGACAATACCTTCGGCATAGGCGAAGCGATCTGATATTGATTCAAAAGGGCTTGGCTCAAAACTCGAAACCGAGAATTGAGCCAAGCCCGTAATTTGTTTTATGAGTTTTTTGTATCTGAAATAATCAAATCTCCTTGAATTTGTAATTCTTTTCCTTTGCGAGTGACTCGCCGAAGGAGCCCTTGGGCGCCTTGATAGTCAGATCCGCGGAGCATTCGTCAAAGGCGTTGTTATCCTTTCCGTCTATTCCGGCAATGGTTCGGGGAAGCGTGACTTCCGAAAGGCTGAAGCATTGGTAAAACATATACTGCGGAAGCG
>ONIJ01000136.1 GCA_900317875.1 uncultured Eubacteriales bacterium | reverse complement strand
TAGAAGTTCAGGTCAAAGAATCTAACGCCGCCAATGCTTGTAAGGAATGTCTGCGTCTCGTGCCATGAGCTGTAGCCTATGTAGAAGCAGAGCACTCTGTGCTGTACGGCTGCACCGTTGCCGTCGAAGATGAAGGAAACTGCGTCCTTAACGTCCTGATTGGGCTCGATGTCTGTGGAACCGAAGTACTGATACTCGCTGATGATCTGGTCAATTGACGATGTGCCTGAGCGGTTCATCGCGTCACGGATGGACTGTGCAACAAGCGCGCAGCCTGTGAATCCCATTGTGCCGGCCTCGCCCATAACGAGTCTTTCAAGCTTTGCTCTGTCATAAGAGGAAAGGCTTACATAAGAAGGGCTGTAGCTCGGATCGGGATTGGCGATGTCAACCAGTGTAGCTCCCGAGTAGGAAACTCCTGCGTTTGAGGAATTGCTGTCGGAATCAGCGTCATTGGCGTCATCGTTTTTCTCTTCGGCAGTTTCTGCCTTTGCTTCGGTCTTTTCCTCGACAGCGGGCTTCTCGGTCTTGCTCTCCTCGGCTTTCGCCTCGGACTTTGCAGGCTTTGTCTCCTCTGCCGCCTCGGTGGTTGTTTCAACAATTGCTTTCTGTGTTGTCTCTTCTACGTTGACGGACGCTTCCGTTGCGGGAGCGGTGGTTTCTTCAACACAGTTGCTCTTGATGACAGTTGAGAATTTATCAATGTCACCAACAGAATAAGACGCCACTCTGCTGTCAGCGTAAGCCTCAACGCCCGGTGCGAGTGTTGTTGTAGGTACGATGAATGCAGCCGCCGCAATTACAACAGCGAATCCTGCGGATGTCACTTTCAGCGCCTTACGACTTTTTTTATTATTGGATGTCTTGGTGCGCTTATTGTTTTGCTCTTTTACGTAGTGTTTATAGTTTGTAGCTCTCAAAAATTTGTCCTCCCTTTGATCTGCCTGACGCCTCACGCATATATAATGGGTATGCGCTCACACACGCGGGTGTGTCGGGCTGCGTCTCTGCTCGTAAAATTTTATCAAACACACAATTTCAAGTGTATTAAAACATACTTTTTGTCAAATTGCAAGTCGGGTGGTCGGAAATCGGCTGTAACCTTTGTCACCCTTTTGTTACCTTTCGATTTTTAATTACATTAAGAAATTATTCTTTGTGTAGTTTGAACAAATTTTATTTCCTTTAATAGTATAATGTGCCGATTTATTAAAAAGTGAAAAAATTTCGATTTTTCCAGAAAAATAGCCGTTTTCTGGCACTTTTTTGAGGTTTCGGAGTTTTGCAGGAGATAATTATTACATCCTCACCGATCATCTGTATTTTCTCCCACGGAATAATATAATCTTCTCGATTTCCCAATATTCCAAAGAAGAAATTTCGGTTAAATATTACAAAAGCTACAACGCAAGCGCTGTTTGTTTCCACAATTACGTCATCTACATAACCTATTCTCACGCCGTCGACGGCGCTTATCACCTCTTTGCGTCTGAGCTCTGAAAGACGGCAATCCATTTTCAACACCTCCGTTTAAATGTATGAAAACAAATCGCTCAATATTCGTTGACTTTTACACGAGGATTTGCTAAAATATGACTTGAACTACATTATGGGAGTTGAACATTATGAAATATGTATTTATGACCGACGCTTCCTGTGACCTTACTCAGGAGCTCGTTGACGAAGTCGGCGTTAAGGTTCTGCCGATGGAATTCCAGATTGACGATAAGTGCTATCAGCACTATCCTGACTGCCGTATGATGTCCCTCGACGAGTTTTACGAGGAACTTAAAAACGGCGCTCAGCCCAAGACGACACAGATCAACTATTTGAGCTTCAAAAACTTCTTTGAGCCCTACCTCAAGGCGGGCAAGGATGTTTGTTACACGGGCATTTCAACCGGTCTGAGCGGCACGTACGACACCTGTATGATCGCCGTGCGCGAGCTTGAGGAGGAATATCCCGACAGAAAAATCGTTGTGCTTGACTCTCGCTGCGATTCCGCAGGACTCGGTCTGCTGGTTTATCTTGCGGGAAAGAAGTACAAGGAAGGCGCTTCGATCGAGGAGCTCGAGCAGTTTATTATCGACACCCGCGACAATATCGCCCACTGGTTCGTTGTCGAAGACCTCGATCAGCTCAAGCGCGGCGGACGTATTTCGTCTGTTTCAGCCGCCTTCGGCAAGGCTCTGCAGATCAAGCCCCTGATCAGCTGCGACGAAAACGGCAAGCTCGTCAGCGTAGGAAAAATCAGAGGAACGAGCAACGTCATCCCCACAATGGCAAAGCACGTTGAGCGCGACGCGATCGATCCGAAGAAAAACATCGCTTTTATCGCTCACGCGGACAATCCCGACGGTGCAAAGGCGCTGCGCAAGGCTATCAAGGGTATGTTCAAGGAAGTTATCATTACAACGGTCGGTCCTGTGATCGGCTCTCACGTCGGCTCCGGTATGCTCGCTGTAGTGTTCAAGGGCAAGAGAAACCTTGTTTCATAATTTTACAGACAAAAACAGGCTGCTTCAAAGCGATATGCTCTGAAGCAGCCTTATTTTGCCTTCTATTGGATTTTATTCCGGAAAGAACCTTACTGTGTATTCGCCGTAAAAAACGTCTATCTGCGCAATTTTGCCGTCTTTACGGTGAATATTAAAATCATTCTCGGTTCCGTCATCGAATTTTACGGATATTTTATCCTCTTTCAGCTCATAGGTTCCCGAATGAGTTCCGTCGGAGGGATCTCCCTGAGAGAGCCACAACTCGAATTTATTGCCGTCGTCAAATGAAAGGGTTCCCTTGTAGGTAGTGTACTTATTGTTGTACACCTGCCTGATATCGACCTCGTCTCCGCTTGCGTTGAGCGCGGACATTGAGATCCATGTTGTATTTTTCAGTTCCCTCTTCGCGTTGTCCTCATTTGTTTTCATTACGAGAAAAACCACCAGAGCGGCAACCGCCGCGGCCGCAACCGCCGCAATAACTATCTTTTTAACCGGAAACTGCTTTTTCTTCTTTACGTCCGTCTTTTTGACGGGCTTTTTTTTGCTCTTGGACATAGCTTAGTTCTCCGTGAAGAACAGCTTGTAGCCGTTGCTCTCTTCACCGACGATAATGGTGAACTCCGCCGGCTGCTTTGTTTCCTCGTTCCACTTAGTAACGGTGATATTCAGCTCCCTGTCGGGGTAGTAGGTGGCGGAAATCTCGCGGTTCTCAACCTGATATCTGCCCGTCTGAGCACCTGAGCTGTCAAAATTGGTAAAGAAGGTTCCGTCGTCGTTAAAGGTTATAACGCCGTTTGAGGACTCCTGACCGAACACATCGCGCAGAGTCACGGTTGAACCTGTAGAAAGATCCTCAACCTCCATATGGGGAATATACGTGGCGTTGAAATAGGTTATTTCGCCGCCGTGAGTATCAAATTGGATCTCCTCGGTCGGGATCGTGACGTCCTCGGTTCCCGCCGGAATTTCGGTAATATGCTGATTGACGGGATTTTTAGCCTCGTCCTTTGTCGAAACGTCGGAGGATGACTGTTCCTTTGGCGTGCTCGAGGTGTTTTTGCTTTTTTTATCGTCCTTTTGGCTGAAATAAGAATAGATGAAAAAGGCGGAAACGCCGATCAGCACGGCAATAACAACCGCAAGTATTGTGATGACAACAGTTCTTTTTTTGTCTGTCTGATAATTACCAGCCATTTTTTATTCCTCGCTTTCCAATGCTTCTTGTTTCATTTTAACCAAAACTCTTTTCTTTACCATTCTTCCGTTGAAATAAATGTATTCGTCGTCCGAAACATTCTCGTCGATTTCAAACTCAATGAGCCTTTGTTTGAACTCGTCCTTTTGCTCCTGCTTAATCCGCTTTTGCTTTTCGGCGTTGATTTTTTCATCAAGCTTTTGCGAACGCGCGTTTTTGTTTGTTACCATCTCATACATTCTCTCGTAAACCGCCGCGTTGACGATAAAACACGAGAACGACGGCAGATACAGAGCCATTACGGCAATCGTCACGATAATAACCGCGAGCGAGCTTCCGTAGCAAGCGATCAAAAACGTCATTGCAATTACGCTTACGCAGAACAGACCGAAAAGACCGATGAAATTCTTTTTCAGCTCGCCGTAGCTCATCAGTAAGCTGTTTTTGTAGATGTTTTTCATAGGCATTTCAAAGGTGACGGTAAGAAGCGGAATGTAAAAAAACATAAAGCAGAAGCAGACCATCACGATTATGCTGATGAGCAGAGGTCCGAAAAACACCGCGTTTTGCGAAACCAGTTTGATATACAGCGAGAGTGAATAGTAACTGAATATAACGGCGACATAAAGGACAATGCCGTGAACCAAAAATCTGAGAAAATTCTCCCTGACGGTGTGGAAATAGTTCCGGAAAATTTCAACCTTTTCCTCCCCCGCCGACATTTTTGAAGTAATTCTCACAATGCCCGAGAAGAACGGATATGAAAGCGGGACCGTCAGAAGCATCATCAGCAGCCTGATGTTGTACTCGGGATCGAGCGCCGAAACAAGCAGCCAGAGCAGCGAGAAAACCGCCCCTAACGGTACGGCGAAAATCAAATTCAACAGCACGAGCCGCGGAATATTACGAAACAGATTTGAAAATACCGCAGCTATCGGCAGAGTATTTTTTGGTTGCGAAGCCATTGTTACCTCCTGCGCCGAAAAATCGGCTAGAAATTAAAGGTTCCCGCAAACAGCGTCCACAGCAAGGTGTCGAGCAGCGCAGCGATAAAGGTTAGCGCAAGCGCCGAAAAGAAGCGGGAGCTGTAGCTGAGGAGCTCCTGCCTCGGAGATGATGCTGTTTGAGATTTGCTCAGCGAGCGGCGGAACATTTGTCTTGAAAAGCCAAAAGCCACGCCGGAAAATCTAATGAGCGCGGTGCAGAACAGGAAGGTTCCCGGCAACAGCACGAGCAAATAAAAGCCCGCGCCGGCAAGCGAATGCGAAAGGCAGAGATAGCCTGCCGTTACACCCGTGCCGAAGCCCTTGAAGCCTACGATCAGCAGGATAAAGGGTATTCCCCACGCCGCGACGCCCAACAGATAAATGCTGAACAGAAACAGAAAATCCGAAGCAAAGCAGGCGCAGAATGTTCCGAAAACACCCTGGCTCAGCCTTGCGTCGAGATTTGTGGTAAATAATAAATCGAGAGATCTGAGAGTCCGCCCGTCGGCGTTCTGCGCATAGACAGCGCCCAGCGCCAGTCCCGTGAGCAGCACGCCCGCAAAAGCGATAAGTATTCCGTATCGCCTGAACAAAAAGCGGAAATCGGGCAGATGGAACCGCCCTTTCTTGGGAATTCCGAGTGAGAGTACAATACCTTTCATAAATACATTCCTTTCTTTATACGGTTGTCCGTTGATAAAGAATATGCGGAATGTAAAGGCGTTATACTTTATTTGCCGAGTTCTTCGGCGCGCTTTGTGCACGCCTCCATAGCTGCGGAAATCGCCTCGGTGAAGCCGTGCTTTCTGAGCTGCTCGAGCGCGGCGATTGTGGTTCCGCCCTTTGAGCTCACCTTGTCGATAAGCACGTCGGCGGAATCTCCGCTCTCTCTGAGCATTGCGGCAGAGCCTTCAAGAGTGGCGCAAACAAGGTTCATGGCTCTGTCATAGTCAATTCCCTTTGAAGCCGCGTAATCCGCCATTGCCTTTGCAAACAGGTAGATATACGCGGGACTGCTTCCGTTGACCGAGATGATCTCGTTCATATGGTCCTCTGTGATATATTCGCACACGCCGCTGCCCGCGAACATATCGTAAACCACCTGCTTGTCCTCGTCGCTGATATTATCGGAGGGACAGAGCGCGGAAGCTCCCTTTTTGAGAAGAAGCGGGGTGTTGGGCATTACTCTGACCACGGGGCACTCGCATTCCAGAGCGGTCTGAACATATGATATTGAAATGCCTGCGGCGATTGACACAAATGTCTTGTCGGTGCTGACAACACCCTTGATTTCTTCGAGCACCTCTGCGTAGTTCTGCGGCTTTACCGCAAGAACAATGATGTCGCTGAGGCGTACGACCTCGGGAGACGAGGCGTAAACATTAACGCCCATCTCCCTCATTGCCGCGCATTTTTCCTCGCTCAGGTCGAAAACGCCGATAAAATCAGCGCTTCCGTTCTGAGCGATCAATCCTTTGATGATTGCGGTGGCCATATTGCCGCCGCCGATAAATCCTATCTTTTTCATTTTGCCGTCCTTTTTATCCGATGCCGAACGATGAATTGTTGGAGCATCTGAAGTACATACCGTATTTATTTGTTTCTCCGTCGCGCGCATAATCGCCGTAGAAGAAGATTTCCATTTCGTCTACGCGGCGGTAGAGAAGTCCCCAGTAGCAGCTTCCCGCGGCGTGATGGTACTGCAGGAAACGAGCAATAAGCTGATCCTTGTTTACGTTTGCAAGGTCGCGCGTCGTGCTGGAGGACGAGGCGTAAGCGCTGTTGATGTAGCCGACGGTGTTGTCG
>ONIJ01000135.1 GCA_900317875.1 uncultured Eubacteriales bacterium | reverse complement strand
TTATACTTGATTATAGAAGGATATTACCTAAACAAATCTTAATAACAGGAGGGATAATAAATGAAAAAATGGACAAAGGAAGAGCGCTACCGAGTGCTGAAAAGCGCCGAGGAGATCCGTGAGCTCCACGAGCGCACCGTTTTGTCGGACTATCGCCAGCACTATCACATCCAGAGCGTCACGGGATTGCTCAACGATCCCAACGGCTTTGTGTTTTACGACAATGTCTGGCACCTTTTCTATCAGTGGTGTCCCTGGGGTGCGGTGCACGGGCTGAAATACTGGTACCACACCGCGTCGAAGGATTTGGTCACATGGGAAAACAGGGGCGTGTGCATCTGTCCCGGCACCGAATTTGACAACAAGGGCGCCTATTCGGGCTCGGCTCTGCCTGCCGACGGGTTTGTCTATCTCTACTACACCGGCAACCACCGCGATGAGGATTGGACGCGCAAATCCTATACCTGTCTCGCCGAGCTCAGGAGCGGCAAGGCGTTCAAGCTGCCTCCGCTTTTCGGTCCTAACGAAAACTACACCGAGCACCAGCGCGACCCGAAGATCATCTACCGTGAGGAAAACGGAAAATACTACATCATCCTCGGTGCCCAGACGAAGGACAAAAAGGGCTGCATAATCATATACAGCTCCGATTCCCCGACAGAGGGCTGGAGCTTTGCGGGACAGCTCAAGGTCCCGGGCTTTGAGGACTTCGGCGATATGTGGGAGTGTCCCTCGATTGAAACCATAAGCGGCTACGACGTGCTTATTTTCTGCCCTCAGCACCTTTCGATCCGCGGCAGAGGAGGAGCGGTCCACCACAGCGGCTATCTGCTCGGCCATATGGACTGGGACAAGCTCATTTTCAACCCCGACAACACCAGCTTTCACGTGCTCGATTTCGGCTTTGATTCCTACGCCGCCGAGTGCGCGGCGAATCCGAATGACCGCAGCAAGGCGACTCTCGTCGCGTGGATGGGCTTGCCCGACGCTTCATATCCTACCGACGAGGAGGAATGGTCGGGCTGTCTTACCCTGCCGCGCGAGCTGAGGGTGAGGGAACGCCGATTGATCCAGCAGCCTCTCGACGAGCTCCGTGCCCTCAGGGGAAAGAAGCTCGATTTAGAGGCAACGGATATTTTGCCGCGCGTCTGCGAGCTGGAGCTGATTTGCAGAGGCGGAGATCTGTCGCTCAGACTTTTTGCGAAGGAGGACGGCAGCGGCGGCCTTGTCGTTTCCTACGACGACAGCGCAAGGGAGATCACCGTCGACCGATCGGAGCTGGAGCGCCGCTTCAATACCGAGCTCGGTGAGCAGCGCACCCGACCGCTTCCGAAGGGCTTGTTTCATCTGCGGTTCTTCATTGACCGCAGCTCTGTCGAATTATTTGTCAATGACGGAGACGCGGTGTTTTCCTCGCGCATTTTCCCCGTTGAGGGCGAAAGCCGCCTGATAATAGACGGCGACGCGTCCGCTCACCTCTGGGAGTTGGGCCGCGCGGTCGAGGACGACTTTGTGGTATAACCTTATTGATCAATAATGCATTTGGGCTATAGCCGCAGCCTATATCCGATAATAGCTTTTCAAAATTGGACAAAAGGCGGAAAAAGCGGTATACTGATGTTGATGAAAGGGAGCGGAATCAGCCGGCCGAACCCGTTTCATCGAAAATGATACGCTCATTTTGACAGTTAGTTCTCCTATGCGGCAATAAGCTGCACCAAACCCGCGTTCGCGGGAACAAAACTTAACAGTTTTCTGTAAGAGAGAGCAGTACCCGCGCCATCGGGTACTGTTTTTTCGTTTGATAATGCGCAAAAGGAGCTGCCGCATTGCGCGGCAGCCCGGTTCGATTTGTTGTTACTTTTTAAACTTGCTGAAAAATCCTTTCTTTTCCTTCTTTTCCTCCGGTTCATCCTCGGCTTTTACCGCCTTGAACGCTTCCTCGAGGTCAAAGAGTATGTCGTCGATATGCTCGGTTCCGATTGAAAGTCTGATCGTGTTCGGCTTGATGCCCTGCTCGAGAAGCTCGTCGCCGGTGAGCTGGGAATGAGTGGTAGATGCGGGATGAATGGCAAGAGATTTAACGTCCGCCACGTTTGCGAGAAGCGAGAAAATCTGAAGATTGTCGATGAATTTCTTGGCTTCTTCCTCGCCGCCTTTGATCTCGAAGGTGAAAATCGAGCCGCCGCCGTTCGGGAAGTACTCGTCGTAGAGCTTTTTATACGGCGAGTCGGGGAGCGACGGATGATTAACGCTCTCAACCTGCGGATGCTTTGCGAGGTATTCTACGACTTTTTTGGCGTTTTCCGCGTGACGCTCAACTCTGAGCGACAGGGTTTCAAGTCCCTGAAGGAAGATAAACGCGTGGAACGGCGAGAGCGTGGAGCCTGTGTCGCGGAGCAGGATCGCGCGGATGTAGGTTACAAACGCAGCTCCCGGAGCCGCCTGAGTAAATACAGCGCCGTGATAGGATGGGTTAGGCTCGGAGAACTGCGGGAATTTTCCGCTCGCAGCCCAGTCAAATTTTCCGCTTTCGACAATTACGCCGCCGATTGCGGTGCCGTGGCCTCCGATGAATTTGGTGGCTGAGTGAACAACGATGTCCGCGCCGTGCTCAAAAGGTCTGAGAAGATACGGAGTGGCAAAGGTGCTGTCGATGACGAGCGGAATGTTGTGCGCGTGTGCGACAGCCGCAACTTTTTTGATGTCGATTATATTTGAATTGGGGTTACCAAGTGATTCAATAAAAATCGCTCTGGTGTTTTCGTCGATCGCCTTCTCGAAAGCGTCCTCCTCATCGGGATCGACAAAGGTCGTCGTGATTCCGTAATTCGGGAGGGTGTGCTCAAGAAGATTGAAGCTGCCGCCGTAAATTGTCTTTGCGGCTACGATGTTCTGTCCCGCTTTTGCGAGAGCCTGGATCGTGTAGGTGATCGCCGCGGCGCCCGAAGCTACCGCGAGGGCTGCCGAGCCGCCTTCCAGAGCGGCAATTCTTTCCTCAAAAACGGCCTGGGTGGGGTTAGTGAGTCTGCCGTAGATGTTGCCGGCGTCGCGCAGACCAAAGCGGTCTGCGGCGTGTTGGCTGTTGTGAAAAACATATGATGTTGTTGCGTATATAGGAACCGCTCTTGCGTCGGTTACGGGATCGGCCTGTTCCTGACCGACGTGAAGCTGTTTGGTTTCAAAATGTAAGTTTCTTTCCTTTAATGTGCTCATTTCAGTTTACTCCTTTTAGCAAAATTAATGTGTTTGATCAGATGTATCGGCAGCAACAGCAACACATTCGTCCGAATCTGTAGTTGCGCCTGATCATTGATTTTAATTGCAGTGCCACTGCTCTGCCTCCTTTTCGAAGTAATATCTATGTAAACAAGCGGTTTGTGCTTGCGTTGTTTACAGTATACAACCGTTCACGTTCCTTGTCTAATCTCAAAAAGCTATCGTCAGATATAGGGTGAACCTATAACACGTTGAGGTATTTTTTCAGCTCGTCAATATAGAGCTGTCCAACGCTGCTCAGTCGCATATGGGCTTTGCTGATGTAACCTATTTTCATTTTGCTGCCGGGGTGTTCGTCGTCAGGCTCGAAGGGTATCGCGATATAATCGCCGCCGTTGAGCTCCTCGCAGATGATTCCCGAGCAAAGCGTGTAGCCGTTGAGACCGATCATCAGGTTGAGCATAGTGGCGCGGTCGGTCGCCTTTATGGTCCTTGGATACTGAAAGTTTGTCAGGATTTCCTCGGCAAAGTACATTGAGCCGCTGCCGCCCTGTTCAAACGACAGACAGGGAAATTCCGCCAGTTCGTCAAAGTGGATGGATTTGTTTTGCGCGAGCGGATGTCCCTTCCATATATAAACATAAGCGTCACATTCGATCAGCTCGTGAAATTCAAGATGATTTGCGCGCAGCACCTTGCTGAGCAGAGTGGAGTTGAAGTCGCTCAGATACAGGATCCCGATCTCGCTGTTAAGCGAGCTCACATCGTCGATGATCTGTTGTGTGCGTTCCTCGCGGATCGCAAATTCGTACTCGTCCATATCGAGCTTTTTTACGAGCTCAACAAAGCTCTTGACCGCGAAGGAATAGTGCTGAGTCGATACGGCAAATTTCTTTTTGCGTTTGCCGTTATCGCCGTATTTGTCCATCATATTTTCATACTGATGATACAGCTCGCGCGCGTAGGATATAAAATCCCTGCCGTCGCCCGTAAGCGTAACTCCTCTGCCGCTGCGGTTGAAAATAGTGATTTGAAGCTCCTTTTCGAGCTCCTTCATCGATTCTGTCAGCGACGGCTGAGCGATGTACAGCACCTCGCTCGCCTTGTTGAAGGAGCCCTGCTCCGATATTGTGATTGCGTAAAGTATTTGTTGCAGAGTCATAATCTCGCCTCGTGTGATAGTAACATATATATCATATTAATTTTATAGGAATTATATTATCATAAGGCTTGAAAAAAGTCAACCTACACGATTGCGCACCCTGATGCGCGTTAATCGGTCTGATATTTCAAAATCCGCTGCGGAGGCGATGATATTTTTATTGGCAAACAGAAAATCATCTAAATAAAATATTTTGACAATAATATGCGCTTCACATAACGTAAAAAGAATTTCAATAGTCCGCACCTATATCGGGTTATTGCTTTTTCGGATTAGACATCTTGGAGTAAATATCGTAAACTAAATAATAATAAGAGCGGACGCACACAGCTCGTGAATGGAATTCTTTGCAATGCGTCTGCTCTTTATTTTTTTTATGTACGGTTTTGTGAGTCGGTGATCTTTGCCAGCTCGCGCTCCTCAAGCTGACGGTACGCCACCTTACCTACGAGCGTTTTCGGAAGATTGTCAACAAACTCCAGCTCACGCGGCAGGGCGTACAGAGCTATGTGCCGGCGGCAGCGGTCGAGGATCTTCCGCTTTGTTTCGTCGCTTTTTTCAACGCCCGGCTTGAGCATTACAAACGCCTTGACCTTTTGGACGCGCAGCGGATCGGGAACGCCGATAACGCAGCTCATATGAACCTCGGCGCAGGCGTCGAGAATGTTTTCGAGCTGCGCGGGATAAATGTTGTATCCGGAGGAAACGATCATCCTTTTCAGTCTGCCCCTGAAAAATAGAAAGCCATCCTCGTCCATAACGCCCAGATCGCCCGTGTAGACCCAGACAAGACCATCGCTGTGGCGGCGGAGCGTTTGCGCGGTTTCTTCCGGCTGATTAAGGTATTCCTTCATCACCGTGGGACCTGCGATCAGAATCTCGCCCTCCGTTCCGTAGGGAAGCTCCTCGTCGGTGCCGGGCTTTACAATCTTCATATAAACATCGGGCATCGGAACCCCGATGCTTCCCTCCTTGAGGCAGTGCGGCGGCGTCAGGCAGCAGGCAGTTACCGTTTCGGTGGTGCCGTAGCCCTCTCGGACGCGAATGCC
>ONIJ01000134.1 GCA_900317875.1 uncultured Eubacteriales bacterium | reverse complement strand
CTGCAATATGCAGTTCGGCGGCGACGACCAGTGGAGCAATATGCTCGGCGGCACCGAGCTTATCCGCCGCAAGCTGGGCAAGGACGCATACGCTATGACTATCAACCTTCTCCTCAATTCCGAGGGAAAGAAGATGGGCAAGACTCAGTCGGGCGCGGTTTGGCTTTCGGCAGAAAAGACCAGTCCCTACGAGTTCTATCAGTACTGGAGAAACATCGACGACGCCGATGTCGTTAAGTGCCTCAAAATGCTCACCTTCCTGCCTTTGGAGGAAATCGAGGAGCTCGCAAAGCTCGAGGGCAGCGAGATCAACAAGGCTAAGGAGATCCTCGCCTATGAGCTCACAAATATGATCCACGGCAAGGACGAGGCTGACAAGGCTCAGGAGGCTGCGCGCGCGCTGTTCGGCAGCAAGCAGAACACCGACAATATGCCTTCAACCGCGCTGAGCGAGGACGACTTCACCGACGGAGGCATCGCTATCCTGGACCTGCTTTCAAAGTGCGGACTCATTCCCTCAAAGAAAGAGGGCAGACGCCTTATCGATCAGGGCGGAATTTCGGTCGACGACGAGAAGATCACCGAGGTCACGGCAGCCGTTCCCAGGACAGCCTTCGAAAAAGGTCACGTCATCATCAAAAAAGGCAAAAAGACCTTCCACAAGGCGACATTATAAGTTGTAATCTGCAAAATCGGTAAACGGTGTCTCAGGCGGACGGAATTATAAATCGGAGCGAAGCGACCTTTCATTATTCACTGTTCACCATTCACTGTTCACTGTAAAACCCTCTCGGATTGTGGCGGTTGATCCGCTAAAATATAAGGAAAGAAGGAACAATCAAAATGAAAATTGCAAAGGAATTCAAGGAATTCATCATGCGCGGCAACGTGATCGATCTTGCTGTCGGCGTTATCATCGGCGGCGCGTTCGGCGCGATCGTGACTGCGTTCATCGACAATTTGATAATGCCATTTGTCGGTTTGATGACAGGCGGTATTGATTTCACCCAGCAGTTTCTTGTACTCAAGGCTCCCGACGGCGTCGACGCCTCGGAGTTCAAGACAATGGAAGAAGCTACCAAGGCCGGCATAACTGTTTGGGGTTACGGTGCGTTCATCACCGCCGTGATCAACTTCCTGATCATCGCCCTCATCGTATTTCTGATGGTCAAGGCTATCAACAAGGCTACAACCCTCAGAAAGAAGGAAGAGGCGGAGGAAGCTCCCACAACAAAGCTGTGCCCCTGCTGCTTCAGCGAAATCGACATCCGCGCAACCCGCTGCCCGCACTGCACAAGCGAGGTACCCGAGGTTCCTGCCGAGTAATTTGAATTAATTACATAAGTAAAGGGCGCGTCGGCTTCGGCGCGCCTTTGCTGCATAGTTGAAAGGAAGGTTATTATGAACAGAACTCCCTCTGCATTTGGCTGGATCGGAAGGATCCTGCTTTCATACATCCCCGTATTGGGACTCATTTTTCTGCTCGTCTGGGCTTTCGGCGGCACCTCGTGCCCCGCGGTAAAGACCTGGGCGCGCGCTCAGTTTTTGATGGTGCTCATCCCGATGGCGGTATTGTTCATCCTCGCCTCTGCGGGACATATCAATTTCGGATGATAAAAACGGACTGACAAGGTTTTTCACTGTCAGTCCGTTGTTTTTTGGAAATCATATCATAAAGAAGAATATCTGACCGCTGACGATTCCTATCGCCGCTCCCGTCAACACATCGTGAAGATAGTGTGCGCCCGACAGAACTCTCGAAGCCGCGACAAGCAGCGCCACGGTCATCGCCGCTGTTCCGAGCGGAACGCTCACGTAAAAAAACGTCATCGCAATGATGAAGGCGCTTGCGGTGTGGCGGCTGGGAAAGCTCTTTCCGGCGGTGCTTTTCCTGAACACAGATGGTTTTCCGTACTTTTCATACGGCCGTGTTTCGTTGATTACGACGCGGAGCAGAGTCACGCCGACAAACACGCACAGCGGCACCAAAACGAGCCTGAGCAGTTTGTCTTGCATTGTAAACGCGGCGTAAACAAGCAGGGCAGGATAAGCGATAAGCAGTGTAAACGGCAAAAATGAATAAATCAGCCGAAGTGTTTTGCGGGCGTTTTTGCTGCGCTCAAAAAAGCGCACGCTCCATTCAAATATTTTTCTGTTCATTTCCTTGTTTTTATAAATAGCAGCTTTATGTTCTTATTTTTTTATTCTAGCATATTCCGCCGACTATTTCAACATCATATTTCTCAAACCAGAAGTCGAGCTCAATAATATACGCCAAAATCTGCGGCGCCTTCATAAGCTGACCGTACCACGGCTCGATTATCTTCTCAGGGTGCTCGATTATGCTCTCGACCGCTTTTTTATCGAGCAGGTCTGTGAGTGCATTTTTCTTCATTAGAATTTTACGCACTCTTTCGGCGCATTCCTCGAAGTATTTCGGATTGTGAGTTTTGGGGTACGGGCTCTTTTTGCGCCACGTGATCTCCTCGGGGAGCAGATCCTCAAACGCCTTTCTGACTATCCCTTTTTCTCTGCCGCCGAATGCCTTGAGCTCCCAGGGCATATTGTAGGCGTACTCAACCAGCCTGTAGTCGCAGAACGGCACCCTCACCTCAAGACCGCTGTACATCGAGCAGCGGTCCTTTCTTTCGAGAAGGCACTGCATAAACCAGTAGAAGTTGAGGAAGAACATCTCGCGCATACGTCGGTTTTCAAAGCTGTCCGAGGGCAGCTTCGGCGCGAGGCTTATGGTGTCGAGATACCGCTGCCGCACATATTCCTCGCCGCGCGGAAGGATCCCGTCCTTCAAGATGAATCTCCTTATTTCCTGACTGCGCGACCAGGGAAAGCAGTCCTCAAATAAAATATCGCTGTTGAAGTACCACGGATAGCCGCCGAAAAGCTCGTCGGCGCATTCGCCCGAAAGCGCAACGGTGAAATCCTTTTTTATCTCGCCGCAAAAGAGCAGCAGCGAGGAGTCCACGTCCACATATCCCGGCAGATCGCGCGCGAGCACGCTGTCGTACAGCGCGTCGGCGAGCAGGGTGTTTTCGATGATTATTTCGGTGTGGTTGGAGCCCGCGTTCTTCGACATCAGCTTGATGTATTCCGCATCGCGGTTCGGCTGGAATTTGCTCGTCTGAAAATACTTGTCGTTGTCGCGGTATTCCACCGAAAAGGTGTTGACTCTGCCGAGCTTCCGGGCGCGGTTGTACTGCGACGCGACCTTTACGATAACGCTGCTGTCAAGTCCTCCCGAGAGCAGCATACAGAGAGGCACGTCGCTCACAAGCTGGCGCTCCACCGCGTCGGTGAGCAGGAAGCGCGTTTTTTCAATTGTCTGCTTTTCGTCGTCTCCGTGCTCGCGCGCCTCGATTTCATAGTAGGTCTTGCGCGTGAGTCTGCCGTTTTTGTAGGTGGCGCACTCGCCCGCGTTCAGCTCAAAAACGTCCTTGAAAACTCCGCAGCCCATTGTCCTTGCAGGCCCCAGAAAGAAAATCTCATTGAGTCCCTGCTCGTCGATCCTCGGGCGCACCGCGCCGCTTTTGAGCAGAGCCTTGATCTCCGAGCCGAAAACGAGTCCGCCGCTGTATTCGCTGTAGAAAAGCGGCTTCACTCCGATCCTGTCGCGGCAGAGGAAAAGACTTCGGTCGCGCGTTGAAAAAACGGCGAAGGCAAAAATGCCGTTGAGCCTTTCGCCGCATTTGTCGCCGTATTTAATAAACGATTTCAGCACCACCTCGGTGTCGCTGTGACCGCGGAAATGAAAGCCGTCGGCTTTGAGCTCCTCTCTGAGCTCGGCGCTGTTGTAAAGCTCGCCGTTGTACACTATCACATAGGTGCAGTCGCCGTGCCGCGCCGACATCGGCTGCTTGCCGTTTTCTCGGTCGATGACCGCAAGCCTTCTGTGTATGAGCGCAGTATCGCCGTTGATGTAAATCCCGTTCTCGTCGGGACCTCTGCGTTCGAGCGTCTCCGACATCGCCTTGAGCGCCTTGCCGCGCTCGGTCATATTGCAGTCCTTTTCGATCCAACCTGCTATTCCGCACATAATAATTACCCCCTGCGTTGATTTACCGAAATTAAAAAGCATACCGCCACCGTTAGGAGCACAGCTCCCGAGATGACGCTGCCGCCGAAGAAAGCCGCGCCGCCGGCTTTTGAGGTTGAAAAAACCTCAGCGCTCTGCGGCAGGTTCTTCAGTCCCAGATAGGTGAAGCCCGCGGTCAGAAAGCCCTGCATAATTCTGAAAAGGAAAAATAATCCTTTTTGTACCTTGACTCCGTTCAGCGCGGTGAATATCTGTAAATGCGTGCATAGTCCGCCGAAGCCTATTGCAAACGCCGCGTAAGTGATCGGCGCTCTGTGAGCCAGCCTGTTAACCGCGGAGCAGACCTCCAGCAGAATATAAACTCCGTCGGGAACGGGAGATACAGCCTGTTCCAGAATGCCCGTCGCCGACGAAAACGCCGTCACAAAGGCGCAGATAACAAGCGCTCCCTTTGCCGCCGAGCAAACCGATTCCGCAAGCGCCTGACCAAAGGGCAGGGAAGGAGGATATATTTCGTTTTCAGAATTATAATCCTCCTTGCCGCGTATGCAACATCTCGCGGTAAATCCCGTAACAAGCACCGAAGCCACCTGCGAAGCGAAGATTATTATTCCTGTCTCCGTGCTTGAATACAGAGCCGCGCCCGTGTAGCTGATCACGAAGCCCGGTCCCGCGCACACCGCGAAAAGCGAGGCGCGCTGAGCGTCTTTTTCGGTTATGGCTCCCTGCTCTCTCAGGCTTGCTATCCCTCCGGCTCCCACGGGATAGCCTCCTATAAGGCTAAGCAAAATCACGGGCGCAAGCGCTCCGCTCACTCCGAAAAGAAGCCGGGTGATCCGGTTGAGCCGCCGCCCGACAGTCAGGCACAGCCCGCTTTTCACAAAAAGAGTTGTCAGCGCCATAAACGGGAACAGCGAGGGCACCAGCACGCTCAGACAGAGCTCAATGCCTCGCGACGCTCCAAGCCTGCTCCCGTTTGAAAAAATAATCAGCAGGGCGCAGCCCGAAAACATTGCCGCCGCCTTTGCCGCGGTCGCCGCCTTGTGAGCCGACGCGTTGATAAACATAACATCACCTGATAATAAGTATTCGGTTACGCTCATAAATATTATTGAGGTGACTGAATTGGCAAAAGAAAAATCGGGTTCGCAGCGTTTTCCGAGAATCGACATCGGCGCTCCGCTGCTCGAAATGACAGGGAACCGGCGCGTCTGCATTGAAGGGTCAACGGGCGTGCTGCTCTATGAAAACGAGGCGGTGAAGATCTCCGCCGGCAGAATGGTAATATCCTTCGGAGGCCGCGGGCTGAGGTTGAGGTGCGTAACGGGCTCCTGCGTCGAAATCGAGGGCTTTATTTCTAAAATAGAATTTTTAACCTGAGGTGAGAGTATGCTTGTCAGCTTTTTTAGGTATGCCAAGGGCTTTGTGGAGTTCACCGCAGAGGGCAGATCTCCCGAGCGGTTTATGAACCTCTGCGCGCAGCGCGGAATAAATCTCTGGGGAGCGCGTCCCGTTTCAAAGGGGATACAGGGCAGGATGTCCGCAAAGGATTATAAAGGAATCCGTCCCGCGGCGCGCAGGGCAGGCGTCAGGACGAGGATCGTAAAAAAGCGGGGCGCACCCTTTTACGCCGCGCGCTACAGGGGAAGGATAGGCATTCCGATAGGCGCGGCGCTGGGAATCGCTCTGCTGATTTTTCTGTCAAATTTTATCTGGACCATACACATTTCGGGCGCGGAGCACGTCAGCGAGCAGCGTCTTTTAAGATTTCTGTCCGAGAGCGGGATCAAGGTCGGCGCGTTCAGGAACGCTGCGGACGCAAGACAGGCGAAGCGCGACGTTCTGCTGAAGGTCGATGAGCTTGGCTGGATGAGCGTAAACATTATCGGAAGCCACGCCGAGATCGAGGTCAGGGAAAAGGCTCGGAAGCCGGAGCTCGAGGATAACCTCAATCCCTGCAACATAAAGGCTTCCGCCGACGGCGTCATCACAAAAATCTTTATCGGCAACGGCGTGTCAAACGTCAAGGAGGGCAGCGGCGTCGCAAAGGGCGACCTGCTCGTCAGCGGATTAGGCACTACAAAGCGTAACACCGTGCGCTATGTTCGCGCAAAAGCGGAGATATACGCAGATGTTAATTCTGCAAAAGAACTAAAACTGCCGAAAAGCTACACTTATAATTCTATATCAGAAAATAAAACCGAGCGCAGTCTGTTCCGTTTTCTCGGCTTCAGCCTGCCTTGCTCGCTTTCGTTCAGATCCTTTGACAGCTCCGCCTATTCCGTCAGCGAGCGCCCGCTTGAAATAAACGGGGTGGAACTGCCGCTCGGAATCGCCGTTGAGAGCGAGCACGAGCTGAAAAGCGACGGCGTGAGCCCCGGCAGAGAGCAGGCGGAAAGGGTTTTTAACACCTCGCTTCTGCTCTATGAGATTTTTGAAAGGGGAAGCGGAAAAGAGGTCAAAAAGAAGGTGAGCATAACCGAGGGCGCAGACGGATATTTTTGCAAAGCCGATTATGTTTTCAACGAGAATATAGCCGAAAGTGTTGATTTCAGCGTCGAGGAATAGTATAATAAACAGAAAGACGAAAACGGAAAGTTGAGATAATAATGAGAATTTTATGCATCGGCGACGTCGTGGGCAGCGTCGGCTGCCGCTTTTTGCGGTCAAAGCTGCCCGCGCTGAAAAAGGTGAAGGGTATAGATCTGGTCGTCTGCAACGGCGAAAACTCCGCCGACGGCAACGGAATAACACCCGTCTCGGCGCGGTTCCTCCTTGACAGCGGAGTCGACGTAATAACCCTCGGCAACCACGCCTACCGCCGCAGAGAAGCATACGAGCTGTTCGACGAATCGCCGTTTATTGCCCGTCCCGCGAATTTCCCCGAGGGAGCGGCTCCCGGCAGAGGGATCGTAAACCTTGATATGGGCAGACGGATAGTGACCGTAATAAACATAATGGGAAATTTGTTCCTCGAAAGCGGGCTCGACTGCGCGTTCGACGTGATCGACCGTGAGCTCAAAAGGGCAGAGGGCAGGATAATTCTCGTGGATTTCCACGCCGAGGCGACAAGCGAAAAGCGCGCGATGGGATACTATCTCGACGGAAAGGTCAGCGCGGTTTTCGGAACCCACACCCACGTCCAGACCTCCGACGCCCAGGTGCTCCCGAACGGCACGGGCTACATCACCGATCTCGGTATGACGGGCGTTACGCACTCGGTGCTCGGAGTTAAAACCGAAATCATAATAAATAAGTTCAAAACCAAAATGCCCGCCCGTTTTGACCTCGCGGACGGCGACTGCAGACTCGAGGGAGCAATCTTTGACATTGACGAAAACACGGGCAAGTGCAAAAGTGCCGAAAGTCTGCGCATTGAGTAAAAATATTTTTCTTATTAAACTATTGAAAAATCTGACGAAAACCTGTATAATAATGATTGGCAGTTTATAACACATTGAAAACAAAGGATGTGCTTTTATGATTAACGGAGAGATTTTAAAAAATGCGATCATTTCGGGCGCTCACAACATCAGCGTTCAGAAGAATCACATTAATGACCTCAATATCTTCCCTGTTCCCGACGGCGATACAGGTACAAATATGTCTATGACGATCATGGCAGCGGCTAAGGCGCTTGAAGACTACGACGGAACAAACGCCGGCGAGGTTGCCGACATCGCGGCGAGGGCTATGCTCAGAGGAGCCAGAGGCAACTCGGGCGTTATCACCTCGATCCTGTTCAGGGGCTTTGCCCAGGGACTCAAGGAGATGGAGGAGGTCAACGGCAAGAATATTGCCGCGGCTCTCGGCATCGGCGTGGATTCCGCTTACAAGGCTGTTGCAAAGCCCACCGAGGGCACCATTCTCACTGTTGCAAGAATGGCTTATGAGGCAGGCCTTGAAGCCGCACGCGAAAACAGCGATTCCGTTTACGTCTGGCAGGCTATTGTCAACAAGGCAAACGACGCTCTGGCGATCACTCCCGAGCTGCTTCCCGTTCTCAAAAAGGCGGGCGTAGTCGACGCCGGCGGAAAGGGACTTTGCTCGATCTTTGAGGGAATGCTCTGCTTCATCAAGGACGGCGAGATCGTCGAGTACGAGGAGAGCCAGGCGCTCACCCTCGAGAGCTTTGACAGCGCCGCCGCTGAGTTTGACGATGACATCGAGTTCACCTACTGCACCGAGATCATTGTCGGCAGAGAGCCCGAGTGCGAGCTTGAGCCCGACGATCTGCGCACCTTCCTCCAGACTATCGGCGACTGCGTAGTAATGGTCAACGATGAGGAAATCATAAAAATCCACGTCCATACCGAAACTCCCAACGTTGTGTTGGAGAAAGGTCTCCTTTACGGTCAGCTTCTCGCTGTCAAGGTTGAAAATATGAAGGAGCAGCACAAGAACGCCAAGAAGAACAACAAGAGCACCAAGAAGAAAAAGAAGAAGGAAACCTTCGCGTTTGCCGAGCCCGAGGAGCAGTTCGGATTTGTTGCCGTAGCTGCCGGCGAGGGACTCAAAACCCTCTTTAACGACCTCGGCTGCCTTAACGTTGTTTCGGGCGGTCAGAGTATGAACCCCAGCACCGACGACATTCTCGAGGCCATTCTGGGCACTCCCGCAAAGAACGTCATCGTGCTTCCCAACAATAAGAACATCATTCTCGCGGCTGAGCAGACGATTCCGCTCGTAACCGACAGAAAGGTCATCATCGTTCCCACAAGAACCATCCCTCAGGGTATGACCGCTCTGCTCAATTTTGATCCCGAGATCTCAGCCGAAAGCAACGCTCAGCTTATGATCGACGCGGCTCACGGCGTAGACACAGGTCTTGTGACCTTCGCGGCACGCAACAGCGAGTTCGGCGGCAAGAAGATCAAGGAGGGCGACATCATCGCTCTCGAAAACGGCAAGCTCACCATCACAGAGAAAAACGCCGTAAAGGCGCTCGTAAAGCTCGCCAAGGATATGGTCAGCCGCGACACCTCATTTATCACCCTCATCTACGGTGAGGACGTCAGCGAGGAGGACGCAAACAAGGCTTATGAGGAGCTCAGAGATAAGTTCGGTTCACGCGCCGACATCTCGCTTGTAAAGGGCGATCAGCCTGTTTACTACTTCATCCTCAGCGTGGAATAATTCAACTGCTAATGGGCAGGGGTAATGCCCCTGCCTTTTTCTTACTTAAAATAATATGTCATCTTTATATAAAACGCCCGTTTCCTCTTTGAAGGGAATCGGGGAAAAACGTGCGGAGCTGTTCTCAAAGCTCGGAGTTAATTCTGTAGGAGAATTATTGAACTTCTATCCCAGAGCCTACGAGGACTGGACCTCCGTTGAAAAAATTGAAAATCTTCTCGAGGGCGGCACCTACTGCATCAAGGCGGTGCTCGGCTCTCCCGTGTCCGACGCGCTCATAGGCGGCGGAAGGATCCTGTCAAAGGCGACGGTATACGACGACACAGGCAAGCTGAGGCTCGTGTGGTTCAACAACCGCTACATCAGCAGAATGCTCGTCTACGGCGGAGAATATTTCTTCTTCGGAAAAATAACCGTCGATAACTACGGCGCGCAAATGCTTTCTCCGACCTTTGCGCCGGTCGCCAAGGGAGCGATGATCCACCCTGTTTACCGCACCACGGCGGGACTTGTCAGCAAGAGCATTTCCGCGGCGGTCGAGCAGTCATTAAAGCTCCTTCCCGAAACCGTCAACGATCCCATTCCCGAACAGATCCGCAAAAAATACGGCTTGTGCGGGCTCAGGCAAGCGCTCTGCGACATTCATTTTCCAAAGACGCGCGAGGCGCTCGAATGCGCCAGAAAGCGGCTTGTTACCGAAGAGCTGCTCGTGCTCAACCTCGGAATGCGCAGCTTAAAGCGGCACAGCAGGGGAGTGAGCGGAGTGAAAATCAAGCGGGACTATTCAAAGGAGTTTGAATCGCTCCTTCCGTTTGAGCTGACAGGCGCGCAAAGGCGCGCCGTCGCCGACTGCGTTAGTGATATTACCAAATCGGGCGCGCCGATGAACAGGCTCATTCAGGGCGACGTAGGCTCCGGTAAAACCGCGGTCGCCGCGTCGATCTGCTACACCGCCGCGAAAAACGGCTTTCAGGCGGCGTTTATGGCTCCCACCGAAATACTTGCGCGCCAGCATTTCGACAACCTTTCCGCCCTTCTTGAAAACACCTCTCTGCGCGTTGAGCTGCTCACGGGTTCATTGAAGGAAAGCGAAAAAAAGCGCGTCCGCGAGGGACTTTCCTCGGGAGAGGTCGATCTGGTCATCGGCACTCACGCGCTTATAACCGATAAAACCGAGTTCAAAAGCCTCGGCGTCGCAGTCACCGACGAGCAGCACCGCTTCGGCGTGGCTCAGCGCGCCAAGCTGCTCGGCAAGGGCGAGAATCCTCATCTGATGGTTATGAGCGCAACGCCCATCCCGCGCACCCTCGGACTTATCATCTTCGGCGACCTCGACATCTCGGTCATCGACGAGCTTCCGCCCTCGCGAAAGCCCGTAAAAACGGTTCTCAGAGGAGCCGCCGACCGCAAAAAGATATACAGCTTCATCAAGCGCGAAATCGCTCAGGGCAGGCAGGCGTTCATCGTTTGTCCGCTGATCGAGGAGGGCGAGCTCGACGTCGCGTCTGCGGAGGAATACGCCGCAGAGCTTATGCTCAACGATTTTTCCGACATCCCGGTGGCGGTCGTTCACGGCAAAACAAAGGCGGATGAGAAGGAGCGGATAATGGCTGACTTTGCGGCGAATAAATACTCGCTGCTTGTTTCCACCACCGTGATCGAGGTCGGCGTCGACGTTCCTAACGCCTCTGTAATGATGATAGAAAACGCCGAGCGCTTCGGGCTTTCTCAGCTTCATCAGCTCCGCGGCAGAGTCGGCAGGGGAAAGTTTCAGTCCTACTGCGTGCTCGTCAGCGACAACCGAAATCCCGTAACCGAAGAGAGGCTGCGCGTTATGTGCTCCACGAACGACGGCTTCAGAATCGCCGACGAGGATCTTAAAATGCGCGGCCCCGGAGATTTCTTCGGCGAGAGGCAGCACGGACTTCCCCAGATGTCGATCGCGGATTTCGCCGATACAAAAAGCCTTGAGCTGTCGCAGAAGATAGCTGATGAAATAATTTTTATTTATAAGGATCTGCGCAATGACGAGCTCCGCCTTCTCAACGCGGAAGTCGAAAGGCTGTTTGCGCGCGGAGGTCAAAATACTCTTAACTAAGGAGAATGTAATGAAAAAACTGTCATTAAAGGTGCTCACCGTTTTTCTTTCGGCGCTTGTGCTTTTGGGCTCCTCGTTGTTTGGAGCGGGTGCTTTGTCGTTCCCGAACAACGTTAAAACGCAGTCGAAGTCGATTCTTTTGGTGAGTATGGATACGGGACAGACCGTATATGAAAAGAACGCCGACGAAAAGATGTATCCCGCGTCGACCACAAAAATAATGACCTTTATCGTAGCCTATGAGCACATCGACGATATTCAGAATACGCGCATAACGATCAAGAAATCGATCATCGACAAGCTCCGCAACACGGGCAGCTCAATGGCGTATCTCTCCGACCACATCGGAAAGAAGGTTTCCGTCACCGACATCCTCTACAGCCTTATGGTCCCCTCGGGCAACGACGCCGCAATGGTGCTCGCCGATTATGTGGGCAACGGTGATATAGACGCGTTTGTCGAAATGATGAACGACAAGGCGGAGGAGCTCGGCTGTGAAAACACCCACTTTGCAAATCCGGACGGCTTTCACAACAAGAATCATTACACCACGGCGCGCGACCTTGTGAAAATCACGAACTACGCGCTCACCCTTGACGGCTTTGAGAAGATCGCAAACACCTCCCGCTACACCTGCGAGGGCGACGACATTCCTCTCGTCACGACCAACGGGCTGATCGATCCGAATTCTGAGTATTACTATCAATACGCAAAGGGAATCAAAACTGGAACCACCGATGAAGCGGGGCGCTGTCTTGTAACAACCGCCTCTGCGGACGGCCAGACCTATATGCTCGTGCTGCTCGGCGCTCCCTATAAGGAGGGCGTTCAGGAGGAGTATTTTACATTCTCCGACGCCAAGGCGCTGTTCCGCTGGTGTCTGGTTGAGCTTGAGCAGCAGCCCTTAAAAACGAGAAACACACCTATGTGCGAGCTTGACCTGAGCTACGCCTGGGGCAAAAATAAAATCACACTGAATCCCGCAAGAGATCTGAATGTGATTTTGCCTGCAAATTATTCGGAAGATAATATTGAAATAGAATACGACGTCCCCAAAGAGCTCGAGGCTCCGTTAAAGACGAGCGACGTTGTGGGAACCGCGTCGGTTTATTATGTAGATACCAAAACGGGCGATCGCCAGCTTCTTGAAACGATCGATCTCACGCCCTCGGAAAACGTTGACCGCAGCGGAATCGTCGCGCTCTGGACGTTTATCGTGAGGATCTTCAAGTCATATTGGTTCCTGATCATCATTGCCCTTATCATTCTTACCGTTATCGGTTATATGATAGCCGCAAAAATCCACAGGTACCGCAAAAAGGAAAACAGAGAAGTAAAGCGCTACCGCAACTTCTAGAGTTGGAAGTTATAAGTCCGAAGTTATAAGTCCGAAGTTATAAGTAATTCCTGTTTCAACAACGTAGGGGCGCGCCCGTGTGTGCGCCCCTACGATGTAAAGGCAAACTTTGCTGACTTAATAACTTATAAAACGACTTATAACTTAACGACTAATCTGAAAAATCACTCCGCGCTAAAAACGTCTTGCATTTTCCGCAGCGGTACTGCTCGGGGTGATCGATCAGCTTTGAGCGCTTGAATCTTTCATACACCGTTCCGCAGCCGGGGCAAACCACCCTGTACCTCGGCTTTTTCATAAGCTCGCCGGGAATTATTCCCTCGTCCTTTTCTGCGGCGCGCTTAATGCAGTAGCCGTACGCGGCGTTGACTCTGTCGGCGTATATCTTCCACCTGCCGGTGTGCTTCATACATCCTCTGCACGTGTGCAGAAGCTCGTGGTGAAGCGTGTTTTTCAGTCCTTCTTTCAGCGGAGTGCGCTCGTCGAGCAGGGAAGAGGAGATCTCGATAACAAAGCTGTTTCCCGTCTTTTTGCATACGCCGAGCCGCATTTTCGCGCGGGTGTTCACCTTGAACGTAATATTCTTTGAATAGGGTATCCCGAGCCTGTCGAGCTCGCGCCTGCACTCGTCGGCGTAAAAAATTAAATCTCTCATATTTTCCTCTGTTGTCGCGTATAATTGTTTGGAATGAAAAAATTTGAACTGAGGGCTTGACATATCTTCTCTCAGATGTTATAATAATCAACGTTGTGAAATGGCGACATAGCCAAGTGGTAAGGCACGAGTCTGCAAAACTCTGATGCGGCGGTTCAAATCCGCCTGTCGCCTCCAGTATAATAAGGATAATGAATAAACGGCTTCGTTTCATTCGTTATCCTTTTTTCTTTGCAATTTTTTAATTCGGGTGATGTTATGTCGAAGCTGAAAATCTATCTCGCCTCTCCGTTTTTCAACGAGTACGAGCTCTCCTGCGTGAAGCGTGCCGAAGAGATCCTTTTCTCGCGCGGGTTCTCGGTGTTCAGTCCGCGCCTGAACGAGGTGCGCGGCGAAGTTTCATCTCAGCAGGCTTGGTCGAAGGAGACCTTTCATAACGACCGCCGCTTTATCGACTGGGCTGACGTTGTGGTAATGCTCTATCACGGCGGCTACAGCGACAGCGGGACCGCGTGGGAGGCAGGCTACGCCTGCGGCATCCACAAGCCCGTAATTGTCGTCCACGTCGGCAAAGATCCCGAAAACGGTTCTAATCTTATGGTTCACGAGGGCTGTCATACAAACATTACCCTTGAGGAGCTTGCGGATTACGATTTTGAAATGATGCCCGCAAAGCCCTACAAGGGTAAGATGTTTTAAAAGATTATTTTATATTTGATAAGGTATAAAATGAACATATGCACGGGATAAAACAGATAGAATGCGTATTTGAGGACATTTCCCTTAATGAAGCCGCGTTTTCCGTTGTAAAGCGAGATCGGGACAAACGCTCCGAGCGCGAACCAGTGATTCTGAAGCGAAAAGGACGAAAACATTCTCAGCACCTCGTGCTCCCGTAAAATATACAGCAGAACAATGAACGTGTAGCCGTGTATCGAATAGTCGCTCCTGATGAGCACCGATAACACGCCGATCCCCAAAAGCGCCGCCGCCTGAATAACAGGGCGGCTTTTTTGCTGCTCGATTACGCACATTCCCAGAAAACCCAGCAAAAGCGTGAAAAACACATTCTGACTGTCGCACAGCAGCTTTCCTCCGTGAAGAAGGTTCCACGGAAGCTCCGAGATGACCGCGCACACAAACAGGCTCATTCCGTATCTTTTCCTGCTGCGCGTGTGCACAAAGCCCTCAACAAGCAGAAAGGCGAACAGCGGGAAAGAGATCCTGCCGATGATCCTCATTGCCGAATACAGAGTCAGCCTGAATCCGGCGGCGTTGATCAGGACATATCCGTTTCTCAGCAGGTGGGAAGCGATGTGATCAATAAGCATCGTAACAACGGCGATCACCTTGAGCGCGCTTCCGCTCAGTATTTTCATTTTATCGGGAAGAAGTTTCTGTTTTTTAATCATATTATATCCTTGACAGCCTGTCGCGGAAGCTGACGCAAAGTCAGATCCCTAGTTAGGCAGATGTTCGTTTTTTCTTGTGAATTTGATGACGAACAATATTCCGACCATTAAGATCACGGAAATCGGCAGGGCGATGTACCACTGCTGAACAAAGCCGGCGATAATGAACGAAATGAACGAAACGACCGCTACCGTCAGAGCATAGGGAAGCTGAGTCGATACGTGGTTGATGTGGTTGCACCTTGCACCCGCCGACGACATAATAGTCGTGTCGGAAATGGGCGAGCAGTGGTCGCCGCATACAGCGCCCGCGAGACAGGCGGAGATTCCGATGACCTTGAGCGGAGAGTCGGGATTTGTCGCAAACATATAGGTTACGATCGGGATGAGAATACCGAAGGTGCCCCAGGAGGTTCCCGTGGCAAACGCCAGAACACAGGCGACGATGAAGATGATCGCGGGCATAAAGTTCTGGAGCGAGCTCGCGCTGCCGTTCATAAGATCGGCGACGTAGTACTTGGCGCCGATCAGACCGGTCATATTCTTGAGCGCGGTGGCAAAGGTGAGGATAAGGATGGGCGGAACCATAGCGATAAAGCCCTTGGGAACAGCCGCCATAGCGTCCTTGAGGTTGATTATGCTTCTCAGGTTGAGATAGATCATTGTGAAGATCAGCGCGAGCAGACCGCCCCACGGCAGAGCGACGGAAGCGGTGGTGTCTCCGAATGCCTTGATAAACGGAACGCCTTTGAGCAAGCCGCCGTTATAGAGAAGGGCGAAAACGGAAATGCCGATGAGCACGATGATCGGGAGCACGAGGTCGATGACCTTGCCGTGCTTGTTGGGGATCTCGTTAGTCTCCTCAACGCGGTCGCCCGTGGTGTAGAGGTCGTTTTTATACTTGGCGTTGTACTCGTGAAGCGCCATTGAGCCGTAGTCGAAGTTCATAACGCAGATGCCGACAATAAACACGAAGGTCAGAAGCGAATAGAAGTTAAAGGGGATAGCGGCGACAAAGAGCTTTATGCCCTCGCCGTCCTCGGCGTATGAGGAAACCGCCGCAGCCCACGAGGAGATCGGCGCGATCATACAAACGGGAGCCGCCGTGGCGTCGATTATGTAGGCGAGCTTTGCGCGCGATACCTTGTGACCGTCGGTTACGGGACGCATAACGGAGCCCACGGTCAGGCAGTTGAAGTAGTCGTCGATGAAAATAAGCACGCCCAGAACAAAGGTGGCGAGCATTGCGCCCGTTCTCGATTTGATGTGGCGCGCAGCCCATTTTCCGAACGCCGCCGAGCCGCCCGCCTTGTTGACGAGGGCGACGATGATTCCAAGCTCGATCAGGAAGATGAATATTCCCGCCGTGTCGGAAACCGCGGTGATAAGTCCGTCCTTTGTCACGCTGTCAACGGTTTTAAGCACGTCGAAGTTGTTGTACATCAGTCCGCCCGTAACGATTCCTACGAACAGCGAGGAGTAAACCTCCTTCGTCACAAGCGCCAGTCCGATCGCGATGATCGGCGGAAGCAGCGCCCACGGCGAGCCTGTTGTTTCTCCGCTGCCGCCGCAGTTTGAGCAGGGCGCGGAAGCGATAACTCCGTCCTCGCAGTAGGGGCAAGTTACCGAACCCTCGTTCTGACAGGTCTTGCACTCGTGACCTTCAACTACCGAGGTGCCCTTGCAGTCGGGACAGGTGATCGTTTGTGTGTCGGGGTCGCAGTGCTTGCACTCCGCGTCCTCGATCAAGCCGGTGCCGTGACAGTCCATACACGAGACCTTTCCGAGCGCGCCGCCGGAAACTCCCACGTAAATCAGCAGTCCGACAATAACCGCTGAAGTTACGGCAATGACTATTTTCTTTGCAGTACTCATTGTTTGTCCTCCGTTTCTTATCTTTTGCAATAAGCCTAACTAGATTATATAAAATATAAAGCCGACCGTCAATAGAATTAGGACGATTTGTCAAAGAAATATGTTTTGTTTTTCGTTAAAATGTGTAATTCGGCGTACCTTGATTTGGTAATATGAAACAAAAGGGGATAATTGTAAGAAATTATTAACAAAAATTAGTGCAAAGCAAGTAAATATATGCTATAATTATTTATTCAAATCAATCAAGGAGGCTTCATTATGAAAAGAATATTATGCGTGATGTTATCGCTCTGTCTGCTCCTTGCCGCTGCGCCGTTCGCGGTCAGCGCCGCAGGCGACGAAAGCGGAACCACGGGCGCCTGCACGTGGACGTTCAACAGCGACAGCAGCACCCTGACGATCAGCGGAAACGGCGCAATGGCGGATTACTACTCCAGCACGGCGGTTCCGTGGTTCCAGAATCAGGGGCGCATCAAGAAAATCATCATCGGGGACGGCGTTACCCGTATCGGCGACTACGCTTTCTACTATCTTGCCGGAGTCAAGATGGTTAACCTTCCGTCGAGCCTAAAGGAGATCGGCAACAACTCCTTCTCGCACACAGGTCTTGCGCATATCGTCATTCCCGACGGCGTAACGAAAATCGGCGCTTACGCGTTCACGGAATGCTCAAGCCTTTCCTGCGCGACACTTCCCGAGAGCCTGCAGTCGGTCGGCAGGAACGCTTTTCTCGGAACCGCTATGAAATCCGTCGCCTTTCCCGGCACTCAGACACAGTTTGATTACTATTGCTTCGGCTATGATTCAAACGGCTCCAAGGTCGACGGCTTTACAGTCTACGGCTATCCCAAGGCGACTTCCAATACCTACGCCAATTCAAACGGCTTCAATTTCCGGGAATACGATCCGACCGAGCGCGTGATAACCGTGCATATGGGCAGGGCTGTCAACCTCAGGACCTACCAAACCGGCAAGGCGCGTCTCGGCGACAGAGTCGAAATCAACAAGATGATCGAACCGAACTTCAATTTAAAAAATTATGTATGCAGCGGCATTGAGATCGAGGAGGTCGAAAACAGACTGTTCTTCACAATGCCCGCGCACAGCGTCGAGATCTTTGTCGACGGCGATTATCCTTCCTCTCTCGTGATCGACTTTTCAAATTCCGATTCTCGAACCTTAAGCTATTACGAGGAGGACTGCCTCACTGAATCGCTCAAATACAACAAGGCAGGCTCAGGCTCGGACTACACCCAGTATGACCTTAACTCCGACGGCACGCCCGACGTCCGTATGAAATCCAGGCTTATCCAGCTCCTTCCGACCTGCAGCATTTCGGGCTCGATCCAGGTAAAGAGCCTTGTCGACGCCTACAATCCCATTACATTCATATTCTCGGGCGAACCCGTTTCATACGGCGAAGTGCGCCTTGCGCTTCCGAGCGCGGGCGATACATACAATTGGGAAAACGACTCGGCAGACGTAACTCCCTGGAGCGACAGTCATTTCACCGTGGTAAGCGCCAAGTGGTACACGGAGTGGGGAATAGCTCCCGATAAATTCACGGGCGGTCAAAAATACTTTGTCGAGATGACTCTCAAGCCCGACAGCGGCTACGCTTTCCTTGCAGACTGCAGAATAATGGTGCACGGCGATTTACAGGTGAATAATACCTCGGCGTTTACCACCGGTCTTGACTCAAACGGAAATCTTTTGGTATACACCGCGAATTACTATGTCCCGGGAGAAGAGCACGCAATCCACGTAAACGGGGGAATGGCGGCTGAAAGCGATAACGATTTTTACTCGCACCGCAGTGTCAATCAGGCTCGCGCCGGCGACAAGATATGGGTACATCCCGCAGACAACAGCATAAGCGACGACGAGTTTGTCGTTTCGGACTCGGTTAAATACAGCTCCGATCAGGTGACGTTCAGCGGCGAAGCGGGACAGTACTTCATTATGCCCGACGAGGATGTTTATGTGAACATCACCTTCGAAAAGGATAAGGTGTTCGAAACGGTAATGGATCTGCGCGGCGGCAGGCATTTTATTTCCGACGGCGTCTGCGGAGATGAAAATTATCCCCAGTCACAGACCTACGGACTGTACCGTATGCTCACCGAGGCGGCGGACAGCTACAACTACGATTGGGAAACGCAAAAATACTTCTATGACATCGACGGCGACGGCAACTTCGACATCGAGGAAAGCGACAGCGATTTCAGCCTTCTCGGCACAAGCAGCCTCAGCTCGCCCTCGGGAAAAATCACCCTGACGCTGAGAACCGAGGATTCGGTTTACTTCCCTGTCCGTTCGCTCACGATCATCTTCGCCGATCCCGCAGGTCAGAAGCACGCGGTAGTTGTCCGCGGAGGATTTGCCTCCTCGGATTCAAACGGCACACAGCCGATAACCGAAGCCGTTCAGGGGCAAACGGTTTATCTCAACGCCGATATTTCAAAGCTCGCTTCCGACGAGTATATCGTCCAGCTCACCCAGGAAGGCAAATCCGACGACGTCGAGATCATAAACGACACCTATGTCACCTTCACAATGCCCGACAAGGACGTCACCGTCGATTACAGCTATTACACCTCAAAGCTGATCGAAGGCGTTATGGATCTGAGAAACGGTTCCTATCGTCCCGCGGTCAAGGGTGAGTACGACCTGTCATCCACGAGCGAAAACTACGGAATGTATTTCATCCTTCAGGAGCTCTCGGGCAGAGCCGACTTTGAGATTGATGAAAACTACAACATTGTATATAAATATGATATAGACAACTTCGGCGGCTACGACATCGCCTACGACAGCAAAACCTCATCCTTCTCGCTGCTCGACACAAACAGCCTGCGCCCTGCCTCGGGAAGGATAACCCTCGAGCTTCCCGCCGACCAATACCACACCGTTCCTATGCACCGCCTCACGATCCTGCTCGCCGGCTCCGACGCAGATCAGACGAAGCATAAAATCACGGTCAACGGCGGAATCGCAAGCTCCGAGCTCGACTCCTACAGCCATCGCATCACATCCGAATATATGGGTGAAGCGGTCTACATCCTCCCCGATCCGTCCGCTATCCCCGAGGGAAAATACATCGTAAACAGCGAAGCGTCATCCGACGACGTCCAAATCGAGTGGGATATGGTGAGATACTTCATTATGCCCGACCGCGACGTAACGATCGATTTCAGCTTCACCTTCGGCGACACTTCCGAATACACCTTTGATTTCACCTCGTCCGATACCGTAACGGCCGGCGGCGCGCAGCAGTACAACGAGATCTGCAGAGCGCTTGCATCAGGCTCGCCGCACTCAAAGAGCGTTTACGACTCGGAGCTCGGCTCGTGGTTATATCTTTTTGACATCGACGGCGACGGAAAGTGCGACATCCGCGGCTGTGCAAAGGATAATTCCTTCCTGCTGCTCAACACAGAGCTCAAAGCGCAGATGACGGTCACACCCGAAAGGGAGGACGGCATTTTCCTGAAATATTCCTCGGTCAGCTTCGTATTCACCGAGGTAGTAAAAGGAGATGTTGACGGCGACGGAACCCTTACCATCAACGACGCCACAATGCTCCAGCGCTATCTTGCCGAGTTCACAAACGCCAAGGGCGGCCCGCTCATCGACGTATCAAATCAGTTCAGCTTCAGCCGCGCCGACGCAAACTCCGACGGAAAGATAAACGTCCGCGACGTAACGGCGATTCAGAGGGCGCTCGCGGTCTGATTTTGCCGGGCGGCGCTCAAAATACTGATGACAAAGCAAAACGTATGTGATATAATTATCCGGGGGACGGTTATTTTTCGTCCCCTGTGAAAATACTCTATATTGTATAAGGAAAAAGCCATGAAAAAAGTATCAATCAAGGTTATCACCGTCCTTCTCGCGATGGCGGTTTTGCTCGGCGTTTCCGCCGGGGGAGCGTCCGCGCTCAACTATTCAAACAATCTTGAACTGCATTCCGAGGCGATCCTGCTCGTCAGTATGGACACGGGACAGACCGTGTTTGAAAAAAATGCGGACAAAAAGATGTATCCCGCTTCAACCACCAAAATTATGACCTTCATAGTTGCCTTTGAGAACATCAAGGACGTAAAGAACACGAGCATCGAAATCAAGCAGAGCGTTCTCGATGCGCTCGCCGAAACCGGCAGCTCAATGGCTAATCTTTCAAAGCACGTAGGCGAAAAGGTTTCCGTGACCGATCTGTTCTACAGCCTTATGGTTCCCTCCGGCAACGACGCGGCAATGGTGCTCGCCGACTATGTGGGAGAGGGGAACGTTCAGAACTTTGTCGACAAAATGAACGCCAAGGCAAAGGAAATCGGCTGTGAAAACACCCATTTCACAAATCCCGACGGCCTTCACGACGATGACCACTACACCACCGCGCGCGACCTCGAAAAAATCACAAAATACGCTCTCGATATGCCCGACTCCGACTTCAAGACGATCTCCAATACCGTCGAGTACAAGTGTCAGGGCGACGATGAGCCTCTGGTCACGACCAACCATCTTCTCGACGACAGGTGGGAATACTACTACACCTACGCCGAGGGAATCAAGACAGGCACCACCGATGAGGCCGGCAGATGTCTTGTAACAACGGCTGCCGCCGACGGTCAGCAGTATATGCTCGTGCTGCTCGGCGCTCCCTATAAGGAGGGCGTCCAGGAGGAGTACTACAACTTCATCGACGCAAAGGCGCTGTTCCGCTGGTGTCTTGTCGACCTCGAAAAAACCTCGATAGCGAACGCCAAGAACGTAAGATACAGGGTAAACGTCGATGACGGAGACGGAAAGGACAGCGTTTTCCTGGTTCCCGAGGAAGATCTTATTTCGGTTGTCCCCAAGGATATGGCTCCCGGCAGCATTGTCACAAAGCCCGTTTATCCCTCGGAGATCAGCGCTCCCGTCAAAACGGGCGACGTCGTCGGAACCGTCGGGATCTCCTACAAGGATCCCGACACCGGCGTGGAGCAGTTTATCGCCACGGTGAATCTCGTTCCCGAGGAGGATGTCGCCTCAAAATCGGCGAAGTCCTCTGGCGGCTTCAAGTTCGATCCGATATTCTTTATTATCGGCGGCGTTGCGATCGCGGCGATAATTATGCTTGCGGTAGGACTGTCTGTCATTATCTCCAAAAGGAGACAAAACAGCGAAAACAGCGGCGGAGGACGTTACCGCTGACCGCGCTCAAATTATTCAGCAAAGGAAGATATGAAAATGAAAACAATTAAGCGCACGTTAGCACTTTCGATTGCCGCGCTGTTTGCCGCTCTGTGGCTGATTCCGGTTTGCGCGTCCGCAAAGGGCGGAGCTCCGGCGCACGTTTGGTGGGACGGCAGTAACGCAAGCTGGTCTGTTCCCGAGGACGACGAACCGGCCGACCATTACGAGGTTTATGTTTACAAGAACAATGCCGCGGTCTATTCCTGCGCCGTCTACGAGCTGAGTCTGGACTGTACCGACACATTTAAGGCGTGCGGCACCGGATCTTACACCTTCAAAATAAGAGCCGCTTACAGCGGAAACGTTTATTCGGACTTTAAATCCTCGGATGCCTACGAGTACAAGGCAGGTCACGAGCACGACCTCGTGGAGGTTCCAAAAAAGGATGCCGCCTGCACCGAGGACGGCGAAAAGAAGCACTATGAGTGCCCGATCTGCGGCTTTAAGGCGTGGGATAAAGAGGGACTGCAGGAGATCACCGACGATTCCGAGTTCGTAATTCCCGCAAAAGGTCACGACTGGGGCGAATGGAAGGTCACCAAAGAGGCGACCACGACCTCTGAGGGCGAGAAATCCCGCGTTTGCAAAAACGACTCCTCACACAAGGAAACAGAGGTGATCCCCAAAAAGAAGGAGGAGAGCCATACCGAGGACACCACCGCTCCCACAGATCCTCCAAAAACCACGGAAAAGCCTACCGAAACTACCAAGCCGACCGGCGTTGTGACAACTCCTTCCGATAACACGGCTCCCTCGGCGGCAGGATCCTCCTCCGAGAGCAAGGACTCCTCGCTTCTCAGGATGATCCTGATCATCGGCGGAATCATTCTGGCGGCTGCCATTGCCGCAATAATCATTCTTGCTGTGGTTATGGCGAAGAAAAAGAAAAATTCCGGAGATCCCGAACCGGGCGACAGGATCCGCAACGAGGTCTATCCCGACGAGTATTATCCCGAACCGACTGCTTCCAACGGCTATAATCCGAACGGAGGAAGCCCGAACGGCTACGATCCCAACGGATACAACCCGAACGGCTACAATCAGAACGGCTATAACCCGAATGGATATAATCAGAACGGATATAATCAGAACGGATATAATCAGAACGGCTATGATCCCAACGGTTACAACCAAAACGGCTATAACCCGAACGGCTACAATCAGAACGGTTACAATCAGAACGGTTACAATCCAAACGGAGTAAACCCGAGCGGCAATGACACGAACGGATACAACTCAAACGGAGCAAAACCGAACGGCTTCTCTTTCAAGGGCGACCTTGGCAGCAACTTTGAAAGACCGAAGATGAGCAATTATTTCAAGGACGACGATTATTTCAACGGCTTTGAGGACGACAGAACGGTCGCTATCAGAGATGTCGACGGCGCCGATAACTTTGACGTCAGCGGTGCTGACAATTTTGATCTGAATGACGACAGCGACGGCACAACGCGCACCTTCAGACCGCGCAGAGACAGATGATCCGCAAAACGTTGTAAATACGCAGACAAGGCATTTTTGCCGGATTTCGGGAGCAGAACCTCTCAAAACGGCAAAAATGCCTTTGAAGTTTGATCCGCTTTAATTCTTAATTCCAAATTAGAATTATATCCTTCCGGCCGCCCTCAAAACCGAAAAAACTCCCCGATTTATCGAAATTTCTTGTTGACAAAGGGACAAACCTTTTGTATAATATTAGACAGCGTTTTAATATGCGTTGGTGCGGACAGAGGTGCAATTATGCTTTTTGAACTCAAATCTGTATTTCTCGGCGACGGGGAAGAAAAAAGTTTAAGCTATGAGCTTGATATGCACACAATCGACATCGGCGGGACTTTTCCATTCACTTCTCCCGTCACGGTTACCGCCACAGCCCGCAACAGGGCAAGCCTTGTAACGCTCGTTCTCGACTGCGCTTACGACTACACGACCGCGTGCGACCGCTGCGGCGAGGTCTTTACGATAAGAGAGCAAAAGAGCTTTTCTCACAGGCTGGCGCAAACCTTGGTTGACGAGGGCAACGACGACTATATTGAAACCCCGGATTTTACCGTCGAGCTCGACGAGATTGTCATTTCCGACATTCTTCTCAATCTTCCGCAAAAGCGCCTCTGCAAGGAGGACTGCAAGGGACTTTGTCCCGAGTGCGGACAGAACCTCAACAGCGGCGAATGCGGCTGCGGGAAGGGTGCGGTCGATCCTCGGCTCGCCGTATTAAAACAGCTTATGGATGATTAACACACATATAAGGAGGTTATAGTCATGGCAGTACCCACCAGAAAAACTTCACACGCAAGAAAAAGCTCAAGACGTTCGTCTGTATGGAAGCTCGAGGCTCCCACACTCGTAACCTGCCCCAACTGCGGCGAACTCACTGCTGCTCACAGGGCATGCACAAACTGCGGTATGTATAATGGAAGACAGGTTGTCGTCAAGAAGGACGCTTAATCTTAACCGTAGACACAATGGGCGGCAGAAATCTGCACGCCCTATTTTTCTTTTTATCCGAATTCAACCTTTTATTGCAATTCCTATAGGGGGTGGATAGCAATGAATAAACCCGTGATAGCGATCGTCGGCAGACCGAACGTCGGCAAGAGCACGCTGTTCAACAAGCTGATAGGTCAGCGCCTTTCGATTGTTGACGACACTCCGGGAGTCACGCGCGACCGCATCTACGGCGAAACCGAGTGGTGCGGCAAATCAGTATTTGTGGTTGACACGGGAGGCATCGAGCCCAAGAGCGACGATGTCATCCTGTCGCAGATGCGCCGTCAGGCTCAGCTTGCAATCGACACCGCTTCGGCGATAATCCTCGTCACCGACCTCAAGAGCGGAATGGTCGCCACCGACATCGAGGTAGCGCAAATGCTCCAGAAGTCGGGCAAGCCCGTGGTGCTGTGCGTAAACAAATGCGACTCCGTAGGCGAACCGCCGATGGAGTTCTACGAGTTCTACAACCTCGGACTCGGCGAGCCGGTTCAGGTTTCGGCGGTTCACGGCCACGGCACGGGCGATCTGCTCGACCGCGTGTTCGAGCACCTCAACTTTGAAAACGAGCTTACCGAGGACGAAAGCGTGATCAACGTTGCCGTGATCGGCAAGCCCAACGCGGGCAAAAGCTCGCTCATAAACAAAATCACCGACGAGGACAGATGCATCGTGTCCGACATCGCGGGCACAACGCGCGACACAATCGACACCCTCGTCGAGAACCAATACGGAAAATTCAACTTCACCGATACCGCAGGTCTGCGCCGTCAGAGCAAAATCTATGACGACATCGAAAAGTACAGCAT
This sequence comes from uncultured Eubacteriales bacterium, assembly GCA_900317875.1. Lineage (GTDB taxonomy): Bacteria > Bacillota > Clostridia > Oscillospirales > Acutalibacteraceae > Ruminococcoides. The sequence continues at coordinate 2,912 of ONIJ01000134.1, read as the reverse complement.
TCTCCGCGCAAAAATGGCGATCGAGCGCAGCGACGTCTGCGTGATAATGATCGACGCCACCGCCGGTATCACCGAGCAGGACACCAAGGTAGCCGGTCTTGCGCACGACGCGGGCAAGGCGTGCGTTCTCGCGGTGAACAAGTGGGACGCAATCGAGAAAAACGACAAAACGATGCAGGAGTTCCGCAAAAAGCTCGACGCGGACTTTGCGTTTATGTCCTACGCTCCCAAGATTTTTATTTCGGCAAAGACCGGCCAGCGGCTCGACAAGCTCTTTGAAAACATTATTATGTGCAGCGAGAACACAAATCTCCGCATAAGGACGGGTATGCTCAACGAGCTTCTCGCCCAGGCGACCACGCGCGTTCAGCCTCCCTCGGACAAGGGAAGGCGCCTGAAGATTTTCTATATGACTCAGGCGAGCGTAAAGCCTCCTACCTTCGTGTTCTTCTGCAACGACGCGGAGCTTTTCCATTTTTCGTATCAGCGTTACCTCGAAAACCGCATAAGAGAGGCTTTCGGCCTTGAAGGTACGCCCGTAAAAATCATTGTACGTGAAAGGGGAGACAAGTGATGTTTTCTGTACTTACACAAGCCTTTGCCGACAACTGGTACCTGTTTTTGATAACGGCGGTGATCGCCTATCTGATCGGCAGCATCAATCCCGCGGTGATCGTCACCAAAATCGTCACCAAAGGTCAGAAGGATATTCGCGAAATGGGCAGCGGCAACGCGGGCTTTACAAACGTTCTGCGCTCCGTGGGCAAGGTTCCCGCGATCATCACGATAGTCTGCGACGCGCTCAAGTGCATTGTCGCCGTATTTATCGGATATTTTATTTTCGTGCTCTTTGCTCACCTTCCCGACAGAGGAGCTTGGTTTGAGCAGTGCTACTTCACCTGCGTAAAATACTTCGCCGGCGTGTTCTGCATTCTCGGCCATTCCTTCCCGCTCTATTTCCACTTCAAGGGCGGAAAGGGCATCGTAACGGCGGCGGCGCTTATGCTCTCCTCCGACTGGCGCGTTTTCCTGCTGATCCTCGCGACCTTCCTCGTGATCTTCATCATCGGCAAGATCATCTCGCTCGCGAGCATTATCTGTTCTATGCTCTACGCGCCCTACACCTTCCTGTTCACCTTTGTATTCGACCACACGCTCAATCAGCCCTGCCTGTGGTATGTTATCACCACAACGGTCTGCGCGCTGCTTATCGGCATTTTCGCCGTGGTTATGCACAGAGGAAACATCAAGCGCCTTTTAAACGGCGAGGAAAAGAAAATCCACGCAAAGAAAAATTCTTAATCATACAATCAGGTCAAGTCAATTCTTGACCTGTTTTTGTTTTTTTAATTATTACGCAGAATTATGCAACCAAACGGGTGATCAAACCCGTATTATTTATAAAGGAGGGGGACAGGTGAGCGGCTCGGAATCTTTTGCGGGACTGACGTTTGAACAGGCTGTGCGCAGGTATGCCGATACGGTCACGGGTGTGTGCGTAATGCGCCTTCAGAACTTTGCCGACGCCGAGGACTGCTTTCAGAACACCTTCTCCAAGCTCTGCTTCAAGTCCCCCGAATTTGAAAGCGAGGAACATTTAAAGGCGTGGCTTATCCGCGTGGCGATAAACGAGTGCGCCGAATATATGCGAAAAAACCGCCGAGCGGCGCCGGTAAACACCCTTCCGGAACAGAATGCCTCCTTTGACTATGAAAAGAGCGATATGTCGTGGGCGCTGTTTAAAACTCCCTCCAAATACCGCGACGTGCTTTATCTTTATTACTGCGAGCAGTACAAGGTCAGTGAGATCGCTATAATTCTTCAAAAGAATGAAAATACGGTCAAATCGCTGCTTAAGCGCGGCCGTGAAATATTAAAATCCATTTACGGAGGTGACGGAACTTGAGCGAATTCAATTTCGATTTTTTAAACAGCCTCCAAACCCCTGACGAGTGGATAGAAAACGCGCTGGCTATTCCTCACAAGAGCAAAAAATCCGCGCTCCGCCGTCTGCGCCCCTATTTTATCGGAACTGCGGCGGCGCTGATAATCGTTTCCGCCGTTGTGCTGACTCTTCTTCTCAATACAAACGGAAAAGCTCCCCTTAACAAATCGCCCGAGTTTCCCGTTCAGATTCCCGACGCAACGGTGCCCGTTGATTCAACCGGGGAGTATTCAATTCCTCAGGGCGATCCCCTGACGACCGAGGACAGTTATCCCGCCGATATTTCGGGCGATCCCTGCGCTCAGGCTCCGCCGAACGAAAACGGCGCACTGCCGTCGGTAACCGAGGGCGCGCAGCCTCACGCGCAGCCGAGCGGACAAACAAATCCCACCGAAGGCGCAAGGCAGACCGATGTTACAAAGCCGACCGAGGGAACAAAGCCGACCGAGAAAGCAGAGCCTACGCAGCCTGCTTCGATAAATCAGATCGAGGCGACAGAGCCCGTTACCACTTTGCCGATCGTGGAGGATGATACGCTTCCTCAGGAGCCGACAGATCCGATTGAGCCTGATACCACTCAGCCTGCCTCTGCTCCGAGAGCCTTCGACGGCAGCTTTACGCTTAGAATATTTGAAAGCAGCGAGATGTTCTCCTCGCAATACGTCAGTGTGGATTTCTTTGACGCCGCAGGCGTTTCCTGCGGAAATACTGTAGTTTTGCAGCCGAGACTGAGCAAGGCGGGCTATATGGCGGCCACATTTCATCCGCTTGAGAGCGGAGTTGCTCTTTACCGCTGGAAGCCCTGCACAATGCGCGTTTATGACGCAAGCGGACATATAACAGACTCTTATGTTACGGTTCACTCGGGCAGTGGAATCGTCGTTTCCGTATAGTAATGCTGCATAATTTCCGCTCTTTGGCTTTGTTCGGAAAGCGGCTTGCTATAAGCCGCGGAATATACTATAAT
>ONIJ01000144.1 GCA_900317875.1 uncultured Eubacteriales bacterium | reverse complement strand
TCGTCCTTTGCCATTTCGTGGACGGTGTCGTGGATAGCGTCGAGGTTTGCTGCCTTGGCTCTCTTTGCGAGGTCAAACTTGCCTTCGCATGCGCCTGCCTCAGCCTCTGCGCGCATTTTCAGGTTCTTTTCGGTGCTGTCTGTGAGAACCTCGCCGAGAAGCTCGGCAAAACGGGAAGCGTGATCGGCTTCCTCGAAAGCATATCTCTTGAACGCCTCGGCGATCTCGGGATAGCCCTCTCTGTCGGCAACTCTTGCCATTGCGAGATACATACCTACCTCGCTGCACTCGCCCTCAAAGTTAGCTCTGAGATCCTTGATAATATCCTCGCTTACGCCCTCAGCCTTGCCTTCGCCGAGCTTGTGAACGGTCGCGTATTCAGCGTCCTCATCCATAGGCTTGAACTTGGAGGCGGGCTGCTTGCAAACGGGGCACTTTTCGGGGGGCTGGTCGCCCTCGTGAACATATCCGCATACTGTACAATACCATTTCATAAAACATTACTCCTTCTCGTTAAAATAATATATAATATTTATATATTTGACTTATTTTATCATACAAGTTGCTTAATATAATTGCAATTTAGAATATTATCTATTTTTTAACGCTTCCATTCCCTCCCGCATATAATATACAAAATAAAAAGGAGGAGTTCTATGCCTAAAATTTATCTCAGCCCGTCGGTTCAGGAATTCAACCGCTATGTCGACGGAGGAACCGAGGAGTATTATATGTATCTGATAGCGGACGCGATGGAGCCTTATCTGCGCGAGTACGGGATCGACTTTGACCGCAACCGGCCTCAGATGACGCTCGCGCAGGTCATTGCGGACTCAAACGCGCAGGATTACGGCCTGCACCTGGCGATCCACAGCAACGCCTCGCCCGACGCTGTTTCGGGACAAAAGACCGGCGCGGAGATATACTACTTCCCCACAAGCAAAAACGGGAAGCGCTTTGCGGACATAATCGAAAAAAACTACAGTCAGGTTTTCAGGGATCCCGACAAGGTGAGCGTTATTCCGAACCGCTCGCTCGCTGAGCTCCGCCGCACAAAGGCGCCTGCGGTGCTGATTGAGGTGGGCTATCACGACAACCGCGGTGAAGCTCAGTGGATACGCGAAAACATCGACGTCATCGCAAAGGCGCTGGCAAAATCGGTCGCCGAGTATTTCGGGATCATATAAAAGATATTTTTCAAAAAAAGAAGCCTTCTCTGCGCAGGAGAAGGCTTTGCTTGCTTTACCGAATTGTGCGGAATACGACCGATAATCGTTTCAAACCAAAATCTGCCGCACCCGGGAAACGCGTCTGCGGTTTACGTTTTATCCTGCTTTTTGTTTCTCGATCTTCTGCGCTTGGGCTTTGAAAACATCGCAAGCACAATTGAGATAAGACATAACGCAACGCCGATAACCGCGATCAGCTCGCCGATCAGCTTATTATCATACCTGATTATAAATATTACCGCGAAAATAAAAACCATGAAGCACACGCACAGCAGAATAAAGGAAAGCAAATACAGAAGGTTCATTTTATAGGGTTTTCTCATAACACACCTCATTCAAGATTATCCGCGATTGCCGCGAAATCGTTTAAGCTGAGCTTTTCGGCTCTCGCGTTTGCCGGAACACCCGCGCGCTCAAGCAGCTCCAGCGTTTTTGCCTTATCGAGTCCGAGTCCGGCTCCGATCGAATTTGAAATCACCTTTCTGCGCTGCGAAAAAGCCGCCTTTATCACTCTGAACAGCTTTTCCCCGTCGGTTTTAACCGGGGGCTCAGGCAGCACGTCGAGCCTGATAACGGCGGAGTCCACCTTCGGAGCAGGCATAAACGAGCCCGCGCTGACGCCGAAAAGCATTTTAGGCTTGGCGTAGTAATTTACCGAAACCGTAACCGCGCCGCTCTCGCGCGTGCCGACAGGCGCGCAAATGCGCTGCGCCGCCTCCTTTTGCACCATAACCGTGATTGCGGTCACGGGCAGCCTGTCCTCGAGGAGCTTCATTATTACGGGCGAGGTGATGTAATACGGCAGATTTGCGCACACAACGACCTCCATACCCTCAAACTGCTCTGCGATCAGGGCGTTGAGGTCAAGCTCGAGCACATCGGCGTTTATCACGGTGCAGTTGTCATACTCAGCAAGAGTTTCCTCCAAAACGGGGAGCAGGCGCTTGTCGAGCTCAATTGCGACCACCTTGTCGGCGAGCTTGCACAGCTCGTTGGTGAGCACGCCGATTCCGGGGCCTATCTCAATTACGCCCACGCCCTCTCCTGCGCCCGACATTTCAGCCATACGAGGGCAGACTGTCGGATTGATCAGAAAATTTTGCCCCAGCGATTTCGAGAACGAAAAGCCGTGGCGCGAAAGGATCTCCTTTACGGTTCCTATATCGGAAAGTCTGTTCATTTCAGTGTTCTCAGCCCTTTCGGATACTTATTTTTCAGCCTGCCGTTTGAAGCCTTGCCGAAGCCGACGGTTATACCGTCAACGCAGACCGCAGCGTAGCCCTTTACCTGTGCAGGCGCGGCGATTTCCTCGCCGTGTAGGAACGCCCTTATTTCGGCGCCGCGCGAATCAAGTTCGACCGCCGCGGCGCAGTCCGCGGGCTTTGCCGCCATAAAAGCGCTGTGGTGCGGCTCGATGCGGTTCTTTATGATCTCTCCCAGAACAATTCCCGCACGCAGTACCGGCAGGCGCAGCGAGGAATTATAGTTCTCCGGGAGAATAATAATCTTATTGCTGATCACTTCAAGCCTTTCGCCGAACGGTCTGTTCGGGAAAAGCGAGTCATAAAACTTAAGCAGCTTTTCGTCCGGCTTTGAGCGCAGCTCCTGCGGCGAACTCGGAATGAGCTCTCCCCTTTTGCGCAGACGCGCGGCAAAATGGCCCTCGCCGCCGTCCATCGGAAATATCCGTCTGGCGTGCTCCATTGCAGGTCTGCCGAAGCCGACGTTCGCGTCCTCGAGCAAAAACTCGGGATTCTCCTCAAGAAAGCGCAAGATCACGCCCTCGTTTTCCTCCTGCGAAAATGTGCAGGTGGAGTAAACCATCACGCCGCCTGCCTTCAGCGCGTGCTTTGCGCTGTTGAGGATATGAAGCTGGCGCTCGGCGCAGCTTTTTACGTGCTCCTCGCTCCACTCGGTCTGAGCGTCGGAGTTTTTTCGGAACATTCCCTCGCCGCTGCAGGGAGCGTCCACGAGCACCTTGTCAAACTGCCCCGAAAGCTGTTCGCACAGGCTGTCCGGGTGACAGCTTGAGGTCACGGCATTCGGTATTCCCATCCGTTCAATATTCGATAAAAGAATATTGGCGCGGCTTTTTACGATTTCATTGCTCCAAAGCAGTCCCGTTTTGGCGAGCTTGGCGCCGATTTGAGTGCTCTTGCCTCCGGGAGCGGCGCATAAATCGAGCACACGGTCTCCCCTTTCGACTCCCAGCATTTCAACCGCCGAGGTTGCGGAAGGTTCCTGAATATAAAACGCGCCCGCGTGGTGGAGCGGATGGTTGCCGAGGGATCTCACCCAGGACGGAATATAATAGCCGTCCGGGCAAAACGGCGTGGGTTCGAGCGGAAAACCAAGCGCGTTTTTCAGCGTTTCCGCGCTGCATTTGAGCGTGTTGACGCGCAGTCCGCGGAAATTTTCGCCGTTGTAGTATTTCAGAAACTCCTCGTACTCATCGCCGAGGAGCTCCTTCATCCGCGATAAAAAACGTTCCATCGCTGATTAATAGCCGAGTTCTTCGCCGACGATGACGACCTTCATTCTGTTGACGTGGCGCTGCTGAGCGCATACAACATAGTTGCAGCAGATCCTCGCGTCGCCGTGACAGCCTTCGCACATCCCGGGATTATCCTTGCGCAGCGAAATGCACTCGCCGTTCTTTGCGCAGGGCGTGTCGCAGTTGAGCCTTACGGTGTTCGGCGGCGCAGCCTTTGTCTTTACGCGGCGGATAGCCTCGTCAAGATTCGACACGAGCTTGTTCACGCCGACGACAAAAATCACGCTCAGGGGACCGTAGAGAATTGCCGCTACGCGGTTGGAGTTGCCGTCAACATTATAGATCTCGCCGTTCTCGGTGACCGCGTTTGCGCTCGTCACAAAGGCGTCGGCGCAGAAGGTTTTGCGGTAGATCTCCTCGACCTCCCCGCGCGAATTGCAGGCGCTTCTGTCGAGGAAATTGTATTCCTCTGAGCTGATGAGGTCATAGATCCCCGTTTCTTTCAGGGTTACCGAGCCGCCGCAGGAAACTGTGTCGCCCTTTTTGAGAAGGGTTTTTACGAGCTCCTTCGCCTGAACGCTTGTATCGCAGTAATACGCCTCCATACGGTTGCGTCTTAGGTTATTCATAGTGTTTTCAATTCTTGCTTTCATTTCTTCGTTCATAAAATCACATCCTTTTCTTTATTATACTGATTTCCATTAAAACAGATGTCAGCGAAAAATTTCGTATAACAAGGCGGAGGACGCAGGAACCCTGGCGGATTCCGAGGACGGCAACGCAGTTATGCGGAATTTAACGCAACAGATGTTAAAGTGTTTTATTGGATATTAGTATTATATTATAAATCCGAGCAAAACGCAAGCACAGGCGCAACACTAATATGTAAATAGCTGTCATAGTAAACTGTCCCGTATCAGTATTAAGCATTTGAACAAAAAAGACCGGAAGAAGCAATGTCCTTCCGGCCTGAGATTCGATTGTAAATCAGTAGGATACCATACCCCAATAGCCGCTGAGCTCATTCATCGGGTTGTACTTTACGCCGTTGTAACGGCACTCAAAGTGGAGGTGAGGACCGGTGGAATAGCCTGTGGTTCCGACATAGCCGATAACCTGACCTTGCGAAACGCTTTCACCGGGGCTTACACACACGCTTGTGAGATGGGCGTAGATTGTTTCTTTGCCGTTGCCGTGGCTCATCCATACATAGTTGCCGTAACCGCCGCCGCAGCCGCAGGAGCCGCTTTTGCCGTAGTTATGAGAGCAGTATGTGCAGGTGTCCTCTACATAACCGTCCGCCGCAGCAACAACGGGTGTGCCGAGGATTCCGCCGCCCGCGATGTCGATCGCGCCGTGATTGTAGGTATATCTGTCCTCGTTCCAGAGGGATGACAGATAGTAGAAGCCCGGGCAAGGCCACAGGTAACCGCCGCCCGCGGGAGTGGGATCGTAGTAGATGGGATCGGAGCTTCCGCCTGAGCCGCTGCTGCCGCTGTCGTCGTCATCGTCATCATCGTAGCTCGGCGCCTCGGTCGTGGACTGCTGAGTCGGCTGCTGAGACTGCTGTTGCTGCTGTTGCTGAGCCTGTTGCTGAGCCTGCTGCTGAGCCTGCTGCTGAGCCTGCTGCTTCTGAAGCGCCGCCGCCTGCTGCTTTGCCGCCTGCTGCTGAGCCTCGGTAAGCGCCTTGCGCGCAGCCTCCTGCTGAGCAAACTGAGCCGCCGCCTCAGCCTCAAGCTGAGCCTTCTTGCTGCCTACTTCATCCATAAGGGCTTTTGCTTCCTTGCTCTTTGCCGTGAGGTCCTTGAGCACGGCATCGTTTTCCTCAACAAGCCTGTTGAGCTCGTCGAGCTCGTTCTGGAGGGCGTCCTTCTGAGTCTGGATCTCCTCCTTCTTTTCCTTGATTTCCTCGAGTTTATCGTCGATCTCGTTTATGAGCTTATTGTCGTAAGCCGAAAGATTTTTGACGAGAGCCATCTTGTCGATAAAATCGTCAAAGCTCTTTGCGCCGAGGACGATTTCAAGATTGCTGGCGCTGCCCGCCATATAGATAGTTCTGAGGCGTTTGCAGAGCGCGTCGATTTGAAGGTCGACCTCTTCGTTGCTCTTTTCGGCTTCTTCCTCGAGCTTGGAGATCGACTGGTTCATAAGAACGATTTTTTCATTGATGACCTTGATCTTTTCGAGAAGGGCGTCGCCGTACTTCTCGGCCTCGTCTATATCGGTCTCGGTTTGATCGAGGATCTTCTGGAATTCCTCGCTCTTTTCATTTAGCTCGCTGATTTTTTCCTGAATGGTTTTCGGTTTATCCTCTGCGCCCGCGTTGAACACTATTGAGGAACTCAGAGGAACCGCTATCATACACAGGCTGACAGCCGCGCATACTATTGCCTTAAATTTCTTCATATCTCTGCTCCTTCCTGATTATTACCAGCCGAGAATTTCATTACCTTCCTTTTTAAGATACTTGCGTATCGAGATGAATCCGCCGAACAGACCGACCAAAACGCCGACCAAAATAAATATCAGCGCAAGCGGAACTACTATTTCAGAGAACGAAATCACCTTTACCCACGGACCGGCAACATCGACGATGATGCGCTTGACTCCTTCATAGAGAAGTGCGACCGCTCCCGTGGAGAGCGCCGCTGAAATAAATCCGATCACCATACCCTCAACTAGGAAAGGCATTCGCACGAACATATTTGTCGCGCCGACGGATTTCATAATGCTGATTTCAAAGCGCCTTGAATACATTGTGGCGCGGATCGTATTTGCGATGATGAAGATTGAAATTATAATCAGCGCCGCCACGACCGCAATTGAAATGATGCCTACAAGACTGCTGACCGACGACAGCTTGTTCGCAAACTCACGGCGGTCGTTTATGCTGTCGACGCCGTCGATATTTTTGATCTGTTTAACGGTGTCGTCATATTTTTCCAAATCCTTAAAAACAACGCGGTAGGCGTCGGGCAGGGGATTCTTATCATCCTTGATCCGATTGAAAATATCCTCGCCGAGCGCTTCTCCGTACTGTTCAAAAGCCTTTTGCTTTGAGACAAAGCTTGCGGATTCCACGTTGGGGAGTGCTTCAATTTTTGAGCCTATTTGTCTGGCCTCGGTTTCGCTGCAATCAAGGGAAATGTAAACGGTGGTTTCGTTTGTCTTTTCAACATCGCTTACAATGCCCTGCACGTTTAATGAAAACAGCGCCGCCGCGCCTGTCATTACCAGACAGCTTACGAGCACGCAAACCGAGGCGATACTCATTATTCTGTTGGCGTAGACGTTTTTAAAGCCCTCTTTTACAAGATAGCCAAAACCTTTCATATCATTTTCCTTTCGGCGGGAACCTGTTCAGCCGCACGGGCAGAACGCTTCCCGAAATTTAGTCGGGTGTAATCAACACATTGTCGGGATACTGAGGAAGCTCCTCGTCATATTCGTCCGCATCGGGGGCGAAATGCGCCGGAGTGTAGGAGCTGATGTCAACTACATCTTCTTCCTCCGCGCCGTAGTCTTCGGTATCTTCAGACTCAAAGGCCCCGGCGTTTTCGGCGGCAGGCTCCTGCTCGTAAGCCGAGTCGTCATAAGCCTGCTCGTAAGCCTCGTTGTATTCGTCGCCGGCGTAAGAAACATCTTCGTTCCTGTTATGAGAGGGAACGTAGGAAATATCTTCGTCAGCGCTGTCGCTTACAACCCTTCCCTTGTCGAGTGTGATTACACGCTGATTGAACTCGCGCACGAGCTCGTGCTCGTGAGTTACAACCAAAACGGTGGTGCCCATTGAATTGATACGGGTGAGCAGCTCAATGATCTCGTGCGAGAGCTCAGGGTCAATGTTGCCCGTCGGCTCGTCCGCGACGATGATCTCGGGATTGTTCACCAGCGCGCGCGCAAGACTTACGCGCTGCTGCTCGCCGCCCGAAAGCTCGGAAGGCTTGTCCTTCATTTTATCCTTCAGTCCTACCAGATCGAGGACATAGGGCACGCGCTTATTGACGGTTGCCGTGTTTTCGCCGACCGCTCTCATTGCGAAAGCGACGTTGTCAAACACGTTCATTTTGTCAATCAGGCGGAAATCCTGAAAAACGATTCCCATATGGCGGCGGAGATACGGAACGTCGCGCTTTCTGAGGCGGCTCAGCTTGTTGCCGTTGATCGTGATCTCGCCCGAGGACGCGGTTTCCTCTTTCATAATGAGCTTCAGAAAGGTACTTTTGCCCGCGCCGGAAGCTCCCACGATAAAAACGAACTCGCCCTTGTCGATGTGAAGGTTTACGTCGTAAAGCGCGTGGGTGCCGTTGGGATAGGTTTTGGATACATTTTCAAAATCAATCATATAATAGTGTCACCTTTTTTGAGTATTTGCGGATAAATCAGCACCGAAGTAACAGTGCCGATAAAATGCCAACGTCCTGAACGCAGATTTGCTGCGTTCAGGAACGGAAAACACGGCTGAATTTTAGTATTTTGTGGGGCTTGCGTTGAGGTACTTTTTGACCATAAGCGCTACCTTGAATACAATCGCGTCCTCAAACTCACGCAGGTCAAGACCTGTGAGCTTCTTGATCTTTTCCAGACGGTAAACCAAGGTGTTGCGGTGCACGAACAGCTTACGCGAGGTTTCGGAAACGTTGAGGTTGTTCTCGAAGAAACGCTGGATTGTGAACAGTGTTTCCTGGTCGAGGCTCTCAATTGAACCGCGCTTGAAAACTTCCTTTAAGAACATCTTGCACAGAGTTGTGGGAAGCTGATAGATAAGACGGGCAATTCCGAGGTTGTCATAGCTGACGATCGTGCGCTCGGTGTCGAATACCTTTGCGACCTCAAGCGCGGACTGAGCGTCCTTGAAGGAGCGCGCAAGATCCTTGATGCCTGTTACGGTGGTGCCGATACCGACTACGCAGTGGGTGTAGAACTCACTGGAGAGCGTGTCGGAAATGGAGCTTGCCAGCTTTTCGAGATCTCTGCCGTCGATGTCGGGCTTGACCTCCTTGACAAGTGCGATTTCCTCCTCGTTAATGTTGATAACGAAGTCCTTGGATTTGTCGGGGAAAAGATTCTGAACGATGTCGTAAGCGGAAACATCCGTGCGGGAAACGATCTTGATGAGCAGGCAGACACGGGCAACCTCGCTGTTGAAGTGCAGTTCTCTCGCCTTGAGGTAGATGTCGCCGGGAAGAATGTTGTCGAGAATAACGTTCTTGATAAAGTTGGAACGGTCATATTTCTCATCATAATACTGCTTGATGCTCGCAAAGGAAACCGAAAGGAGCTGCGCGTACTTCTGCGCGTACTCGTCGGTGCCCTGTACAAAAACGGCATAGTCATACTTTGCGCTGCTGCCGAATGACTTGTATGTATAGCCGTTGATTACAAACGGAGCGGTGGAGCTGAGGGTTTCGGAGTTGATGCTCTCGTTGACCTCGCCGATTTTTCCAAGCTCCGAGCAAGCGATTACCACGGAGGTCTCGTCGATTACGCCGATTGTTCTGTCGATTGCGTCCTTCATCTGGTGAACAATACCCTGAAATAATCTGTTTGACATAGTTCTTACCTCTTTTTCCTGCAATTTTGTTATATGAATGTATCGGATACATTTCTTCTCATATACATATTACACAAAATCGAGAAAAAAATCAACCTCTATCAACAAATTTTTTCGAATTTTTTTATATATTTTCACGATTGGACGCATTGTGTTTTCCAATACGCCATTAGTTTAGCATATCAATGTGACGGAATTGTGACAGATGTGTAACATTTTATTATTTTGCGGTCTGTTTTGAAAATCCGGCGCAGTGAAAAGCGGCGGCGCTGTGTTAAAGCGCCGCCGCGATCCGAGCGAAAAACTATTTAATTATCAGATACCCTTGAATCTCTCAACATATGAGGTGTGGAGCAGCTCGTGCGCCTTGTGGGAGCCGGGCTCTCCGAGGTACTCCTCGTAGATCGCCTTGATTTCGGGGTTGTCGTGTGACTTTCTGTAGGGCAGGTTTACGTCGTCCTCATAGAGTGCCTTTGCTCTGAGAGCCTTGAGGTCTGTGAAGTTTCTGACGTGACCGGGCTGAATGGGCTGTCCGCCGCCGTTTACGCAGCCGCCGGGGCAGCACATAATCTCAACGAACTGATAGTCAGCCTCGCCTGCGCGGATCTTGTCGAGGATGACAGCCGCGTTCTTAAGGCCTGAAGTAACGGCAACCTTAACGGTCATTCCGGCTACCTCATAGGTGGCTTCCTTGATGTCGTCGGTGCCGCGGACCTCGTTGTAGTCGATCTGCTTGAGATCCTCGCCTGTCAGCTTGTCCGCTACGGTTCTGAGCGCAGCTTCCATAACGCCGCCTGTAGCGCCGAAGATTGTGCCGGCGCCTGTACCGATACCCATAATGGGATCGAACTGAGCGTCCTCAAGCGATGTGAACTGAATGCCCGCGCGCTTGATCATCTTGGCAAGCTCTCTGGTGGTGATGGAGATGTCGTTGTCCTGCATTCCGTCGCGTCCCTGATCGTCGCGCTTGATCTCGAACTTCTTGGCTACGCAGGGCATTACGGAAACGACCACGATGTCCTTCGGGTCGATTCCCGCCTTCTCGGCGTAGTAGGACTTGATCATCGCGCCCTGCATCTGCTGAGGTGACTTGCAGGTGGAGAGGTGCGGAATGAGGTCGGGATAATAGTGCTCACAGAACTTTACCCATCCCGGTGAGCAGGAGGTGATCATCGGCAGCGTGCCGCCGTTCTGTACGCGCTGAATGAACTCGGTGCCTTCTTCCATAATTGTGAGGTCGGCGCCGAAGTTGGTGTCGAACACCTTGTCAAAGCCGAGCATCTTGAGAGCCGCGACCATTTTGCCGGTCACGTTTGTGCCGATAGGCATATCGAAGCACTCGCCCAGAGTTGCGCGGATCGAAGGAGCTGTGTGAACAACAACGTGCTTTGTCGGATCCGCGATAGCGGCGAATACCTTGTCGGTGTCGTCGCGCTCAACAAGCGCGCCTGTCGGGCAGACCACGGTGCACTGACCGCAGCTTACGCAGCTTACGCTGTTGAGATCCTGCTCGAAAGCGCAGGAGATAGCGGTGTCGAAGCCGCGGTTGTTAGCGCCGATAACCGATACATACTGGTTCTTACAGGCGGCAACGCAGCGGCGGCAGAGGATGCACTTGTTGTTGTTTCTGACAAGATGAAGTGTGGAGTGATCCTCCTCGTACTTTGTCTCCTCGCCCTCAAACTTCTTCTCGTCTACGCCGTATTCGAGACAGAGCTGCTGAAGCTCACAGTTGTTGCTTCTGGGGCAGGACAGACATTTCTTGTCGTGGTTTGAAAGAAGAAGCTCGAGGTTCATCTTTCTGTATTTCTGAATCAGGGGGGTGTTTGTGAAAATTTCGGTGCCCTCTCTGTCAATGGGATATACGCAGGCAGCAACCAGGCTGCGGGCGCCCTTGACCTCGCAAAGGCACATACGGCAAGCGCCGATCTCGTTGATTTCTTTCAGAAAGCATAAGGTCGGGATT
>ONIJ01000130.1 GCA_900317875.1 uncultured Eubacteriales bacterium | reverse complement strand
TGCCTGCGGCATAAATACGACACCCCGCTCATAGATTTGGGCGAGGTGTTTTTTATGTTGCATAAAATTGTATCATTGATTTTGGCGGTAACGCTGCTCTCCTGTTCGGTGATTTTCGTTTCCGCCGAGGAGGAAGGGCTTGTGTCGGCTCCGTCGGCAGTGCTAATGGAGGCTTCAACGGGTAAAATTCTTTATGAGAAAAATGCGCACGTGCAGCGTCCCTGCGCTTCGATCACAAAGGTTATGACTCTCATACTTGTTTTTGAAGCTATCGACAGCGGCAGGCTGAAGCTCGACAACACGATCACCGCGTCAGAGCACGCCGCTTCAATGGGCGGCAGCGACATCTGGCTTGAGCCGGGGGAGGAGATGTCCGCCGACGATATGATCAAGGCGACCGTCGTCGCCAGCGCTAACGACGCCGCGGTAGCGCTCGCGGAGCGCGTCAGCGGAAACGAGGAAGCCTTTGTGGCTCAGATGAACCGCCGCGCCGGGGAGCTGGGAATGCGCGACACGGTTTTCAAAAACTGCAACGGCCTTGATGAGGACGGTCACATCACCTCCGCCTACGACGTCGCCGTGATGTCGCGCGAGCTGATGAAGCACAAAAAGATTTTTGACTACACTTCGATCTGGCTCGACAACCTGCGCGGCGGAAAGACACAGATCGTAAACACAAACAAGCTGCTCAAAACCTACAACGGCATAACGGGGCTCAAAACCGGCACCACCGACGACGCGGGCTGCTGCATTTCAGCGACCGCCGAGCGCAATAATATGTCGCTCATCGGAGTGGTTCTCGGCGCCGACAGCGGCAAGCAGAGGTTTGCCGACGCGGCAAAGCTGCTCGATTACGGCTTTGCTAATTATGCGATAAAAGAATTAAAATCTCCCGACGACCTCCCAAGCTCCCTGAAAGTCAAAAACGGGATGTCCGGCAGCGCCTCGATCCACTGCGAGATCAACTCAAACGCCGTGATAAACAAGGCGAGCGCCGACGAGGCGGAGGCGGAGATCGACCTTCCCGAAAGCCTCGACGCGCCTGTGCTCGAGGGCGAGAAAATCGGCGTAGTGGTGTACAAAATAGGGGATGAAACCCACGAGTTTCCCGTCATCTCGGACGACGAGATCCCAAAGGCAAATTACCCGCTCGTGCTGGGCAGACTTTTTAATTCCTTGTTAGCATTATAAAAAATAACGGAAATGCCTTGCAAAAAAGCTCGTCTTATTGTATAATGAAACAAATAGTACATTATGGAGGATTACTATATGGCTACAAGATTAACAGACAAGTATTTACAGGGCTTTGTAGGCGCGCACGAATTTGAGGGCGTTGCCAACGAGGTAAAGGCCGCTCACAAGGCGCTTCACGAGGGCACGGGCCTGGGCAACGATTTTATCGGCTGGCTCAATCTTCCCACCGATTACGACAAAGAGGAGTTTGCCCGCATCAAGGCTGCCGCAGAGAAAATCAAGAAGGACACCGACGTATTCATCGTTATCGGCATCGGCGGCTCCTATCTCGGCGCGCGCGCGGCGATCGAGTTTCTGACCTCTCAGAACTACAACCTCACCTGCAAGGACACACCGCAGATTTTCTTCACCGGTAACTCCATCAGCTCCTCGGCGCTCGCCGAAATTATGGAGCTCTGCGAGGGCAAGGATGTTTCCGTTAATATGATCTCCAAGTCGGGCACCACCACCGAGCCCGCCATCGCGTTCCGCGTATTCCGCGAAATGCTCGAAAAGAAGTACGGCAAGGAAGGCGCTCGCGAGCGCATCTACTGCACCACCGACAAGGCGCGCGGCACCCTCAAGGCTCTGGCTGACGAGGAAGGCTACGAAACCTTCGTCGTACCCGACGACGTCGGCGGCAGATTCTCCGTTCTCACAGCTGTAGGTCTGCTTCCCATCGCGGTTTCGGGCGCTGACATCGACGCTCTTATGCAGGGCGCTCAGGCAGCTCAGAAGGAGCTCGACAACGACGACGTAATGACAAACGACTGCTACAAGTACGCCGCTATCCGCAACATTCTCTACCGTAAGGGCAAGACCATGGAGGTCATGGTATCCTACGAGCCCGCTTACACGATGATGGCGGAGTGGTTCAAGCAGCTCTACGGCGAGAGCGAGGGCAAGGATAACAAGGGCATTTTCCCCGCGAGCGTTATC
>ONIJ01000125.1 GCA_900317875.1 uncultured Eubacteriales bacterium | reverse complement strand
GTGACCGGACTCGAACCGGTACGGTATCGCTACCGGCGGATTTTGAGTCCGCTACGTCTGCCAATTCCATCACACCGGCGTGCAACGCTGTTATTATACAATAAACCCCTGAAAAAATCAAGGGGTAAATTTTAAATAGCGGTTTTCTAATCTCATTAAATGTGCTATAATGGTACAAAAGACAGGAAATGAGGTTTTGAAATGAAACTGCGAAACGCTATTTTTTCCTTTGCGGCAGCTCTGCTGCTTGTTGTCGGCTCCTATGTTCCGGGCTCGGCGGCAGAAAAAGCCGCTCCGTATAAGGACAGTATACAAACCGAAAAAATACAATTCAACAATCCCGATTTTATTAGGGGAATGGATGTCTCCTCCGTCGTTTCCCTTGAAAATGCCGGTGTGACATTCAGGAACGAAAAAGGGGAGGGACAGGATATTTTTAAAATTCTCGCCGACAGCGGCGTAAACTACATCCGCGTCCGCGTCTGGCACAATCCTTATGACTCCTCCTCAAACGGCTACGGCGGCGGCAACAATGATTTGGAAACCGCTAAAATCATCGGTCGGCGCGCTGCCGAAAACGGAATGAAGCTGCTCGTTGATTTTCATTATTCCGATTTCTGGGCCGATCCCGCAAAACAGAAGGCTCCCAAAGCATGGGAAAATCTGACCGTCGCTCAAAAGCAAACCGCGCTCTACAGCTACACTCTTAATTCTCTCAGAGAAATAAAGTCCGCGGGTGCGGATATTGGTATGGTACAAATCGGAAACGAAACCACCTCCGGAATTGCCGGAGTATACGATTTCGCAGACGTTCACAAGCTTTTTTCATCCGGCTCGAAGGCGGTTCGCGATTTTGACAGCGGCGTTTTGGTCGCGGTTCACTTCACAAATCCCGAAAAAACCGAAACAATGAAGTGGTATTCGGACTATCTCGATCAGAATAATGTCGATTACGACGTTTTTGCCACTTCGTATTATCCCTGCTGGCACGGTAGTCTTGAGAACCTGACCGACGTATTCAATTATGTTGCCGACAAATACGGCAAGTATACCATGGTCGCCGAAACCTCTTATGCGAACACGCTGGAGGACACCGACGGACATTCGAATACGGTAAGCTATTGGAACAACAACACAGGCGAAAATATGCTCTGGGAGTTTTCTGAGCAGGGACAGGCTGATGAAGTCAGAGCTGTGATGAACGCGGTCAACAGCGTGAACAATTCAAAAGGTCTGGGCGTTTTCTATTGGGAAGGCGCGTGGATAACAGTAGGCGACATCACAGGAAAAAGCGGCGCGGCGTGGACCTCGCAGTACAACAGCAACAAAGCTCTGTGGGAGCAGTACGGCTGCGGCTGGGCTTCAAGCTATTCGGGTGAATACGACGGCGACGCTGCCTCGTACTACGGCGGAAGTGCTGTGGACAATCAGGCGTTTTTCAGCGCTTCGGGCAGGGCGCTGAGATCGCTGCACGTTTTCAGAAATGTCTGCGCAGGTTCGGTGAGCGCTGACGTTCTGACAGGCGACGTAAACGGCGACGGCAAAGTGAACATTTCGGATGTCACTCAGCTCCAGCGTATTGCCTCTGATATGTTTGAACCATCTCCCGAAAGGCTGCTCGCATCCGATGTCAACCGCGACGGAGTCGTTTCGATTCAGGATGCCACCGAGATTCAGCGCTGGCTTGCGGAATATGAGGTCGAGGGCGTAGGGAAGATGTATTGATGAACGCGAAAAACCGCTAATCGCATTTTTACTAAAAAATTTGACACATTTAGAGCATTTCTGTGTCAAGGTGAAAAAATCCGAAAGAATTGATTTTAATTCTTTATCGGTAATAAAATTTGACAATCTATATTATAATATAAACTGTATTTTTATTTTTAACAGCCTTTAATACTATTAATAAGGTATCATTTGGAGGAATGAAAAATGGAAAAGAAAGAGCTTATGTACGAAGGAAAGGCAAAAAAAGTCTATTCCACCGAGAATCCCGAATATTGCGTAGTTTCCTACAAGGACGACGCCACCGCGTTCAACGGTGAAAAGAAGGGCACTATCGTAGGAAAAGGCGTTGTAAACAACCGTATGTCCAACTTTATGTTCAAGCTGCTTGAGGAAAAGGGCGTTCCCACTGACTTTGTCGAGGAGCTCAATGACCGCGACACCGTTCTCAAGAGAGTTGAGATCGTACCTCTCGAGGTAATCGTCAGAAATAAGGCGGCTGGTTCTTTCTCCAAGCGTTTCGGCGTTCCCGAGGGAACAGCCTTCAAGGCTCCCACACTTGAGTACTGCCTCAAGGACGACGCTCTCGGCGATCCGATGATCAACGACAGCCAGATCATTGCAATCGGCGCGGCTACAAAGGATGAGCTCGACACCATCGCAAAGTATACAATGAAAATCAACGAGGTAATGGTTGAGTTCTTCAAGGAATGCAACGTTGACCTCATCGACTTCAAAATCGAGTTTGGCAGACTGCCTGACGGCACCGTGATCCTCGCCGATGAAATTTCTCCCGACACCTGCCGTTTCTGGGATATGGATACTCAGGAGAAGCTCGACAAGGACCGCTTCCGCCGCGATATGGGCGGTGTTGAGGAAGCGTACGCCGAGATGATGAAGCGCGTAGGTCTTGACAAATAATCAAGTAAGTAACCCAAAACGATAAAATATTCGGATGGTGAAATTTTGAGTAATTCTCTCAGTCAGTATTTCAACGAAGAACTGCATGAAGAATGCGGCGTTTTCGGCGTGTTCAGCGACGGTTCTCTTACCCCTGCCTACGCTTGCTACAACGGGCTTCTCGCTCTGCAGCACAGGGGACAGGAGAGCTGCGGCATCGCTGTATCCGACGAAGGCGTGATCGACTATCATAAAAATATGGGACTTGTCAGCGAGGTGTTCAACAACGCCGTGCTCGACTCGCTTCCCGGACAAATGGGAATTTCTCACGTCCGATACTCAACGGCAGGCGGCTCTGTGCTCGAAAATGCGCAGCCGCTTGTTATGCGTTATGTAAAAGGTACGATCGCCGTAGCTCACAACGGCAACCTCACAAACGCAGTTGAAATCAGACGTGAGCTTGAACAGCGCGGCGCAATTTTCCAGACGACCATCGATTCCGAGGTTATTTGTTATCTAATCGCGCGCGCAAGACTGAACTGCCACAGCGTAGAGGAAGCGGTTATGGAAACTATGCGCCGCATAAAAGGCGCTTATTCGCTGCTCGTAATGAGCCCGCGTAAAATCATCGCCGCCCGCGATCCTCACGGCTTCCGTCCGCTTTGCCTCGGCAGATATAACGATTCGGTGGTTGTCGCCAGCGAGAGCGCGGCGCTCGACGCCTGCGGAGCCGAATTTGTCCGCGATGTTGAGCCGGGCGAGATCATTGTGATCGACGGCAAGGGCGAGGATGGCTATCACAGCATCCGCCCCGATTTCGGCGAATGCAAAAAAGCGGTCTGCATTTTTGAATACATTTACTTTGCCCGCAGCGATTCGATGATCGACGGCGTAAGCGTCTACGAGTCGAGAAAGCAGGCGGGAAGAATACTCGCGCGCACCTATCCCGTCGAGGCGGATATGGTCATCGGCGTTCCCGAGTCCGGAATCGACGCGGCGATAGGCTACGCCGAGGAATCAGGGATCCCCTATGAAAAGGCGATCGTAAAGAACGCCTACATCGGACGTACCTTCATCAAGCCCAGTCAGAAGGAGCGTATGAAGAGCGTTCGCATAAAGCTCAATCCGATCGGAGATATGGTAAAGGGCAAGCGCGTGGTTATGATCGACGACAGCATCGTCCGCGGCACCACGATCGACCGCATTGTCACAATGCTCAGAGACGCGGGCGCAAAGGAAGTCCATATGCGCATAAGCTCGCCGCCGTTTATGTGGCCGTGTTACTACGGGACCGACATCCCCTCGCGCGGAGAGCTCATCGCGGTCAACCACTCCATTGAGGAAATAACCAAGCTCAGCGGCGCCGACTCGCTCGGCTATCTGCCGGCGGAGTCGCTGCACGAAATGATCGGCTACGCGCCCGTAGGCTTCTGCCGGGGCTGCTTCACAGGAGAATACCCCGCCGAAACAACCAAGCTCACGCTTGAAGGCAAGGAGCGCGGCGGAATGGAGTTTAACGATAAGTGCAGCGGAACAAAGTCCTGATTTGTTTTGCAAACCATTTGAGAAAGGATTCTGACTATGATCAAGGATACATATGAATCGCCCTTGTCAGCGCGTTACGCGAGCAAGGAAATGAAATACATTTTTTCACCCGACAAGAAGTTCAGAACCTGGAGAAAGCTCTGGATCGCCCTTGCCGAGGCTGAAATGGAGCTCGGTCTGCCCGTTACTCAGGAGCAGATCGACGAGCTCAAGGCTCACGCCGACGACATTAACTACGTGGTTGCAGTCGAGCGTGAAAAGCTCGTGCGCCACGACGTTATGAGCCACGTTTACGCCTACGGCGTTCAGTGTCCCAACGCAAAGGGAATCATCCACCTCGGAGCCACGTCCTGCTACGTCGGCGATAACACAGACATCATCATTATGACCGAAGGTCTGCGCCTCGTCCGCGACAAGCTGATCACGGTTATCCGCAATCTCTCAAAGTTTGCCGAGGACTACAAGGCTCTGCCGACTCTCGCGTTTACACACTTCCAGCCTGCTCAGCCCACAACCGTAGGCAAGCGCGCCACACTCTGGCTCCAGGAGCTCCTGATGGATCTTGAAGACGTTGAGTATCAGCTTTCAAAGGCAAAGCTTCTCGGCTCAAAGGGCACAACGGGCACTCAGGCGAGCTTCCTTGAGCTGTTTGACGGCGACCACGAAAAGTGCAAGGCTCTCGACAAGAAAATTGCCGAAAAGATGGGCTATCAGGCTTGCTTCCCGGTATCGGGACAGACCTATTCCAGAAAGCTCGACTCCCAGTTCCTCAACGTTCTGGCGGGAATCGCTCAGTCGGCGGCAAAGTTCTCAAATGATATTCGCCTTCTGCAGCACCTCAAGGAGGTTGAAGAACCCTTCGAGAAGAACCAGATCGGTTCCTCGGCTATGGCATACAAGCGCAACCCGATGAGAAGCGAAAGGATCGGTTCTCTTTCAAGATATGTAATGGTCGACGTGCTCAACGGTTACTTCACGACCGCTACACAGTGGTTTGAGCGCACTCTCGACGACTCCGCTAACAAGCGTCTCAGTGTTCCCGAGGCATTCCTCGCGATCGACGGAATCCTCTCGCTTTACGCTAACGTTGCCGACGGACTTGTGGTTTATCCCAAGGTTATCGAGCAGCGCCTGAGAAAAGAGCTGCCCTTTATGGCGACCGAAAACATTATGATGGACGCCGTCAAAAAGCGCGGCGCCGACCGTCAGCAGCTCCACGAGAGGATCCGTGTTCACTCGATGGCGGCTTCAAAGGTCATCAAGGAGGAGGGCGGCGAAAACGACCTTCTTCAGAGAATTGCCGCTGACGAAGCCTTCGGCGTAACGCTTGAGGAGCTCGAAAACATCCTTCAGCCCGAAAAATACACGGGCAGGGCAAAGGAGCAGACCGAGGACTTCCTTAAGGAATGCGTTGCTCCCGTTCTCGAAAAGTACAAGGACGTAGCTTCCGACAAACCTGAAATTAATGTTTAATGCAGAGCTCTGCGTTATATCTATACACTGTAAAATAAGGAGAAAAACATCATGGTAAAAGCAATCGTAGGCGCCAACTGGGGCGACGAGGGCAAGGGCAAAATCACAGACGTCCTCGCTAATGACAGCGATATGGTGATCCGCTTCCAGGGCGGCGCCAACGCCGGTCACACTATCATCAACGATTACGGCAAATTTGCGCTTCATCAGCTTCCTTCGGGCGTGTTCCATCAGAATATCGTCAACATCATCGGAAACGGCGTTGCGTTCAGTGTTGAGAATTTCGTAAAGGAAATGAAGGAGCTCAAGGATCGCGGCGTTCCCGAGCCCAACATTGTAGTTTCCGACCGCGCTCAGATTGTTATGCCTTACCACGTTGCCTTTGACTGCTACGAGGAGGAGCGCCTCGGAAAGAATTCCTTCGGTTCCACCAAAAGCGGCATCGCTCCCTTCTATTCCGATAAATATTCAAAAATCGGCTTCCAGATCAACGAGCTTTTCGACGATCCCGATTCTTTGAAGGCAAAAATCAAGCACGCGCTCGAAATCAAGAACGCCACTCTGAAAAACCTCTACAACAAACCTCCCATCACCGAGGAGGAGGTTTTCGATAAGCTGATGGAGTACAAGGAGCAGCTCGCTCCCTATGTCGGCGACGCGTTCACGATCATTCACAACGCGCTCAAAGAGGGCAAGACCATCCTGCTCGAAGGTCAGCTCGGTTCCCTCAAGGACACCGACTTCGGCATTTATCCCATGGTTACCTCCTCGAATACAATCGCGGGCTACGGCGCTGTCGGCGCGGGTATTCCGCCCTATGAAATCAAGGAGATCGTCACCGTCGTAAAGGCTTACTCCAGCGCAGTAGGCGCGGGTGAGTTTGTTTCCGAGATCTTCGGCGAGGAAGCCGACGAGCTCAGACGCCGCGGCGGAGACGGCGGCGAATTCGGCGCCACCACAGGCAGACCGAGAAGAATGGGCTGGCTTGATCTGGTTGCGACACGCTACGGCTGTATGGTCCAGGGCGCTACTCAGGTCGCCTTCACCGTGCTCGACGTTCTCGGATACCTCGATGAGATTCCCGTATGCGTAGGCTACGAGCTCGACGGCGAGGTGATCGACTACTTCCCGTCCACCACAAAGCTCAAGAGATGCAAGCCCATCCTCAAAAAGCTCCCCGGCTGGAAGTGCTCGATCAAGGGCATCAAAAACTACGACGAGCTTCCCAAGGAGTGCCGCGACTACATTGAGTTCGCCGAAAAAGAAATCGGCGTTCCGATCAAGATGGTTTCCAACGGTCCTGCCAGAAGCGATATCATTTACAGATAAACATTATTATAAAGGGGCGCGCCCGGGTGTGCGCCCTGATTCATTTTAAAAGTGGGGGAAAGCAATGAAGGAAACCGTTATCGTGCTCGATTTCGGCGGTCAGTATAATCAGCTGATTGCCCGCCGTGTGCGCGAGTGCAATGTGTACTGCGAAATTCTGCCGTACACCGTCGACATCGAAAGAATCAAGGAAATCGATCCTAAGGGTATTATTTTCACCGGAGGTCCCAACAGCGTTTACGACGAAAGCTCGCCGCACTACACTCCCGAGATTTTCAAGCTCGGTATCCCGATCCTCGGAATATGCTACGGCTGTCAGCTAATGGCGTATTCGCTCGGAGGCAACGTGGTTTCCGCCGAGGACAACTCCGTCAGCGAATACGGCAAGACCGAAACCGAATATTCCGACTGCATATTATTCAGCGATGTTCCCGATAACGGCGTTTCGTGGATGAGTCACCGCGACTACATAAATCAGGTTCCCGAGGGCTTTAAGGTTGTTGCGACAACCTCTCACTGTCCCGTAGCGGCGATGGCAAACGACGAAAAAAAGCTCTACGGCGTTCAGTTCCACCCCGAGGTCAACCACACCGAGCACGGCAGAGAAATGCTCCGTTCCTTCTTATATAATGTATGCGGCTGCAAAGGCGAGTGGAAGATGGACAGCTTCATCGATTCCACCGTCGCCGAAATAAAGGCTCAGGTAGGTGATAAGGGCGTTGTTCTCGGACTTTCGGGCGGCGTTGATTCTTCGGTAGCCGCCGCGCTGCTCAGCCGCGCGATCGGCAAGCAGCTTACCTGCGTATTTGTCGATCAGGGCCTGATGCGCAAGGACGAGGGCGACTTTGTTGAAAACACCTTTACAAAGCTGTTTGATATGAACTTTGTCCGCATCAACTGTCAGGAGGAATTCCTCTCGAAGCTGAAGGGCGTTTCCGATCCCGAGGAAAAGCGCGGGATCATCGGCACGGAGTTCTATAACGTATTTTGGAATAAAATCCGCGAGGAGTACGGCTCCGGCTATTTTGCTCAGGGCACTATCTATCCCGACCGCATTGAAAGCGGAAAGGGCGACGCGGCAAAGATAAAAACCCACCACAATCAGGTCGGCGTTCCGAAGGACATAAAATTTGAGGGCGTGATCGAGCCGCTGAAGGACCTTTTCAAGGACGAGGTCAGAGCGGTCGGAGAAAAACTCGGACTTCCTCACGAACTTGTGTGGCGTCAGCCATTCCCGGGGCCCGGACTCGGCGTGCGCGTAATCGGTGAAATCACCGCCGAGCGCGTTAAAACTCTACAGGACGCTGACGCTATCCTCCGCGATGAAATGGACAAATGCGGCTACGCCGATAAAATGAGCCAGTTCTTCGCCGTCCTTCCGGGCGTAAAGACCGTGGGAGTAATGGGCGACGCGCGTACCTATGACGAGCTTGTGGCGATCCGCGCGGTGACTACCGATGATTTTATGACCGCAGACTGGGCAAAGATCCCGTATGAAATTCTCGGAAGGGTGTCAAACCGCATTATCAACGAGGTTGAACACGTAAACCGGGTCGTATACGACATTACCTCAAAGCCTCCCGGCACGGTTGAATGGGAATAGTATTATAAATAAATATCCTTACAGGCAGCCTTTCGCTGCCTGTTTTTTTAATAATTTTTTATTATTAATATTGACTCAATAGCTAAAATGTTCTGTAATGAATTAGTGAAAATGTTGCAAGTTCACTATGAACTTAATTGATTTAGGAGGAATTTGAAATGGCACATTTGAACGATTTTATCAAAAGAGTTATTAACGACGGAATCGCGCGCAAAACTTCTCACGAAGAATCCGTCAACGCTCTTATCAAGAAAATTGCGGGCGAGGAAAAGAGCATTGTCGACAATTACTCAAAAATCGGCGAGCTGTATGTTAAGCAGCATCCCGACGACAAAAACGGCGAGCTCGGCGAGATGGTTCAGCAGGTCGTTGAGTCCGAGAAAACCATCAAGAACAGCAAGCTGAAAATCGCCGAAACCCTCGGCTTTAATTTCTGCCAGACCTGCTGTCAGGAAGTTGATGAGGACGCTCTCTACTGCAACAACTGCGGCGCAAAGATGCCCGTTAAACTGATGCCCGGTATGGTTCTCTGTCCTCACTGCAACAAGGCAGTCAGAGAGGGTATCCGCTTCTGCACAAACTGCGGACACTCAATGCTTGAGGAGGCTCCCGAGGAGAAGGAAGAAGAGAAGAACACCGATGAAAAGTACTGCCCTAACTGCGGCTGGACAACCAACGATATGTCGCTGATGTTCTGTGACGCATGCGGCAGAAGACTTGAGGGCGGCGAGGAAGAGGAAGCTGCCGAGGCTGTTGAGCAGACTCCCGTTAAGCAGGTTTGCCCCAACTGCGGAAACACCGTTGTAGCTGCAGGAGTCGCGTTCTGCGAGGCTTGCGGAAGAAGAATGGAGCCTGCGGAAGAAGAATAATCCAAAAATAAAAGAGCGGCGTTTGCTGCTCTTTTTATTTTATAAAAGTCACGGCGCCAAATAACTTGACCTGAATTATTCATGCACATCCGGAACTGCATCTGCAAATGGTTGTGCATTATCAGACATCAATATCACTGACACTCTGCAAAGAT
>ONIJ01000126.1 GCA_900317875.1 uncultured Eubacteriales bacterium | reverse complement strand
GTTGCCGCAGTATTCGCATACAACGACGGTTTGGTTTTCACCGAAGCGAAGCGTGCCGCCGCACATTTTACATTTGTAAGCGTTCATTGGGAATCTCCGTTTTACTGATTTAATAAAGTGAGAATGAGTTTATTGCCTGATCTACGTATTGCAGTTCTTCCTGATATGCGCTCTTTCCGCCGGAGGAATACTGCACGTCTGTCGGACGGTATAGAACGTAGTATTTTCCGCCGCTTGTGGTCAATATCTTCGATCTGGGCGCTCCCTGCATAAAGTTGTCGCATCTTGCCTTGTTGTTGAAAATAATGATGCCGAACAACAGACCGCCGGAGCCGTTTTTATTGTTCTCGGGCTCGTAGAACATCAGATCGTTGCCGTAATCATATGAGTAATAGCTTTCAAGCCAATATTTCGGAACCTCAATTGAAATGTTGTCGTCGCTGAATCTGCGCTCCGACCAAATAGATTCTTCTTCGCTTTCTTCCTCAACGGAATCCTCATCGGAGGATTCGATGAACGATGACTGACGTCTTGAACTTTCCTCCTTCGATGAATACTCCGAGAAGAATGGCTCGTCGACGGACTGATAGTCGGTTATTTCCTCAAATTCGAAATAGCTTGACTCGGGTGCGCTGCTCTCGGCGGCGGAAGCAGCGGAAACGGTTTTTTCGGAGGCTTTGGACGACGGTGAACCGTCGCTGCCTGAGGGCGAGCTCTTGGAATTATTGATGATCAAAATAATAACAATCAGCGCAACGGCAGCCACGCCGATTCCGGAAACTATCGGGATCCAGAGTTTACTGTTCCTTTTCGGCTTGGGATATTTTTGAACAGGCACATCGGGACTTGGCTCCGGCTCCGGCTTGGGCTCGGGCTCGGGTTCGGATTCGGATTCGGGCTCCGGCTCCGGAATGGGTTCGGGCATCGGCTTGGCGCCGCTCTTTACAACCAGCTTTTGTATCACACCTATCA
Organism: uncultured Eubacteriales bacterium; assembly: GCA_900317875.1. Taxonomy (GTDB): domain Bacteria; phylum Bacillota; class Clostridia; order Oscillospirales; family Acutalibacteraceae; genus Ruminococcoides. Next base: position 11,665 of record ONIJ01000126.1, on the reverse strand, counting down.
AGTCCTGCATAAACCCCAGATTAGCCATATTTAGCGCCTGCAGATAAGAAAATTCCTGCGGCAGATCGTATGGATCCATATTTTTGTATGCGGGAATCAGCGTTTTTTGCTCGCCGTTTTTTATCATATTCAGGTAACGGCTCCACTCGTTTTTTACCCAGGCGGATTCAAAGTTTTCCTTTGACGTTCCGACGACAACCATCACCTTCGACGAGTTCAGCGCCGAAAAGATATACGGCTCATAGGCTGTGCCGATTTTATTTTGCAGGGTGATCCTCGCAAAGAACACCTTGTAGCCTTCCTTGGTGAGCAGCTCGTACATCTCGTTGGCGTAAACGCTTTCATCGGTGCGCCTGCCTTTTGAGTCGGTTTCCTTGTAGCAGAGAAAAATATCAAACGGTTCTTCGTTCTTTGAGATGTTCCAAATGTTTTTCTGAATGTTGTCGATGCGCTCGGCTTCCTGCTCAAAAAGCGAGCGCTGTTCGGGATTTGCGTTTCTGAGCGCCTTTAAGAAATCGGGATCGGTGTTGACAGGAGAGGTATGCGTGCGGTTAATTGTAGGGATCATCTGTCCGCTTCTGGGATCCTTGACATATTCCACTCCGTATCGGCACAAAAGTATCGACCAGTAGATTTCAGCGTCGGTTGTGTCCTCCTCAAGAGCCTTTTCATACAGCTCCAGAGCGCTGTCAAATTCATTCGCGCGGCGGTAATCCTCGGCGCGCTGAACCAGCGCTGTTTTTGCGTCGCTGCCGACTTTGGGAAGAGCCTGCGTACTTCCGCAGAATTCGCACACTGCGGTAGTTTGGCTTTCATTTATATGAAGTGTGCCGCCGCACATTTTACATCTGAGCTGCTTCATTTTTTTCCTCCGGAAGAATTGTTTATCTGATTAATTATAACATCTCAAGCACCAAAAATCAACAATAATCAAAGAAAACCTCCCAAATAATTGTTTGAATTGTTAACAGACGCTAAAATTTGAATAAAAAATATTGACACGGCATTTACATCATTGTATAATATGATTGAATATTTATACAATGTTTTCTATAAATCGGAGGCGATAAAATGGCGAAATTTACACTTGAATGTCCGTACTGCGGAGCGCTCAACAGGGCGTCCACTTTTGTGCTTTCGCGCAATGAGATTTCTTGCGGCAACTGCAAGGCTTCAATAAATGTTCGGGCTAACCGAATGACTTCCCGAAAATGTCCGCACTGCGGCAATATTTTCATTTATGACCAGGCAAAAGGCAAAAACGTTTGTCCCGCCTGCCATAAAAAAGTCAAAATCGGGCAGGGAAAAATTGCTGAGTTTCCGTGCCCTCAGTGCAGCTGCATAATCCAGATCGACAAAAACGCGGGCAGCACAACCTGTCCTGTGTGCGACTTCCACATCGAAAATGTCGAGATGGAGATCCAGAAAAATAAGCTGGTAAACGATAAGGGAATCAGCGTAATTAAATACGAGGGCAACAACCAAACCTTTGTATGGAAGCATCCGATCGAGGATTTTAATTTAGGCTCTCAGCTTATTGTTCACAATTCGCAGGAGGCGATTTTCTTCGTCGGCGGCAAGGCGATGGATACTTTCGGCGCCGGCAGACATACCCTTGAAACCGAAAACCTTCCTATTCTGAGAAAGGCTTACAAGCTGCCGACCAACAGCCAGAATCCCTTCCACGCCGAGGTTTACTTCATCAATAAAACCGTTCAGAAGGGCATAAAATGGGGAACCGACTCGCGCGTAAGGTTCCTCGATCCGCTCACGAATATTCCTCTGGACATCGGAGCTTCGGGCGAAATGAGCCTTCAGGTTGAAGATTCCCGAAAGCTGCTCGAAACGATCGTAGGAACCACAGGCGGACTTACCAGAGCGCAAATCACGGCTGCGGACGCCGGAAAAAGCGGAGAAGCCGGTGCGGATGTGGCGCTCGGCTGGCCAAAGGATATGGAAGGCCTTTTCCGCCCGATGATGCTTACAAAAATCAAGAGCTATCTCGCGGGCACGATCAAGAAACAAAACATTGATATTCTGGAGATCGACGAGCACCTTACGCTGCTTTCCGACGCTCTGAAAGAAATAATCCTTCCCGATTTCAGCAAATACGGATTGACCATTCCCGAGTTCTATGTAGTGAACGTTTCGCTTCCCGAGGATGACGAAAACTTCCGGCGGCTGCGCAATCTTCGCTCGGTTGCATACATAGCTACCAAGGAGGCGGAGGCGCAGACAAAAATCACCGAGGCGCAGCGCGAGGTAATGAAGGCTCAGAAGGAAACCGAAATCGAGAGGACAAAGCTCGATGCTGAGCAAAAAGCCATTGAACAGTCGGTTGAAATCGAGATCAAGAAAAAGAAAGGTCTCGCGGATGTCGAGGTTGACCTCAAAAGAGGTTTGGCGGAAGCAGAAATTATGCGCGGCAAGGGCTATACGCAGAAGGACGTTCTTGAGTCCGAAGTGCAGAAAAGCTATGCTAAAAGTCTTGGTGAGTTCGGCGCAAAGGGCGGAAACGTTACTGTTCCGGGCTCGGGAGGAGGAAACGGTATGTTCAGCGATATGGTCGGCCTCAGCGTAGGTTTGGGAACTATGGGCGTTGTGGGCGGTCAGGTCAAAAAGATGATGGATAATTTTACTGAATCAACGCCCGAAAAGACCGAAAACAAGAGCGAAAACCGCAGCGCGGGCTGGAAGTGCACCTGCGGACAGGACGGCAATATCGGAAACTTCTGTTCCAACTGCGGCAGCCAAAAGCCCGAAATGTGGGATTGCCCCAAATGCGGAGCCAGGGGAGTGCTCGGAAGGTTCTGCTCAAACTGCGGTTCCTCTCAGCCGTCGTGCTGGGATTGTCCTCACTGCGGTGCAAAAGGAAATCGCGGAAAGTTCTGCTCATCGTGCGGAAAGTCTAACACTCCTCAGGATTTGTGGGACTGCTCAAAATGCGGGGCAAAGGGAAATCACGGAAAATTCTGCTCCGAATGCGGAGAAAAGCGCGAAGACTCCTCGAACCTCTGGGACTGTTCCTGCGGTGAAAAGGGAATAAAGGGCAAGTTCTGTCCCGAGTGCGGAACCAAGAGAGAGGATGTGCAGTAAATGTTAAAAAACAATAACGCCAAAAAAGGGCTGATGGCTGCGGCAATCGCCGCTATCGTCCTTATCACCTATAACGTTTCGCTGTTTTCTATTGCAGGCTTCGAAAACCACGGCGAGACCTTCTGGATTTCATACGTCTTTGCGATGATCGCATTCTTTGTGGTCATCGTCACCAGCGCGCTCGCCGCCGGAAAGGGCACAAAGCCCAAGGATTGGCTGTACGGCTATCCGATCTTTTCGCATTGCACCGTTTATCTGATCGTTGAGCTTATCTCCTCGATAGCTTTTATGCTGCTTGGGTTAGTTAATATTCCGTGGGGAATAGCTGTCGCGGTTCAAATGATTATTCTGGGCGTGCACCTCATTTTTAATATTTCGTGCTTCCTCGCAAGAGATACGATCAGGGAGGTCGAGGAGCATCACAAGCAGAGCACTCAGTTTATGGAGGCTTGCAGAGTTGATGTCGATATGCTCGCCGAAACTGCCAAGGATCCCGAAATAAAGGCGGCTTACGACAAGCTTGCCGAGGCGTTCAGATTCAGCGATCCCGTAAGCTCGCCTATGCTTTTCGATGTTGAGCAGAGGCTTGCGGCAGCTTTAAACCGCGCAAAGCCGTTTGTGCAGGCAAATGACAAAGAGGCGGCGCTGAGGTGCTGCGAGGAAATCAATCTTACGCTTATCGAGCGCAACAAAAAATGCAAGATCTATAAATAACCGACATATCGGAGTGAAACCCAAATGGCAAATTTCAGATGTAAAATCTGCGGCGGTATGATCGTTATCAAAGACGATCAGACCACTGCGGTTTGCGAGTATTGCGGCAATCGGCAAACCCTGCCGCGCCTGAACAACAATGAAAAAAGCGTTCTCGTTGAGCGGGCGGAAATGTACAGACAGAGCGGAGATTACGATAAAGCGATCGAGCTTTATGAGAAAACTCTGTCAATCGAAAAAAGCGATCCCGATGTGTACTGGGCTTTGGCACTGTGCAGATACGGCATATTATTCGTTCGCGATCCCCGCACCGGAATGGCTGTTCCTACCGTCAACCGCACCCAGATGACTCCAATATCGCTTGACAAAGACTATAAGACGGCTCTTGAATACGCCGATTTTCAGCAGCGCTCGCTTTATGAGGAGCAGGCGAAAAGAATTGACGAAATCCAGAAAAACATTTTGAAAATCTCAAAAAACGAGCAGCCGTTCGACGTATTTATCTGCTACAAGGAAAATGATTCAAACGGCAGGCGCACCCACGAAAGCGCCAATGCCGCCCAGATGTATCACCTTCTGTGCAGGGAAGGCTACAAGGTTTTCTTTGCGCGGATCACCCTTGAGGATAAGATAGGCGCTGCCTATGAGCCGTATATCTTTTCCGCTCTGCAAAGCGCGAAGGTTATGATCGTGGTCGGAACTTCAAAGGAAAATTTTGAAGCGCCGTGGGTGAGAAACGAGTGGAGCCGCTATCTGGCTATGATTCAGAGCGGAGAAAACAAAACTCTTATACCTGCCTATCGTGATATGGATCCCTACGAGCTTCCGCAGGAATTTGCGTATCTTCAGGCGCTTGATATGAATAATCTCGGCTTTATGCACGATCTGCTTCACGCGATCAGGAAGATTATTCCCAAAAAAGCAGAGCAGCCGGAAGTGCCGGTTCCTCAGCCGCAGGAAGATCTGAACAGGAGATGCGCCGAATCGCTTCTGGGAACGCTGCAGAACAGGCGCTTGCGCAACAGCATCGTGTTTGGCACGGCAGCCTTTTATTCGCTGGTTTGTGCTGTCGTTTGCTGTTCTGTATCATCAGCTCAATACGGCACCGGAAGAAGCAGTGCTTTAGTATTTGCAATGTTTTTCTTTGCGGCAACGGCGTTTTTTGCGTTCAATGCGGTTTTTCTGGCCGTAAAATACAATAAGCTGATCAAAAAATACCGTTTCCCGAACAAACTGAGATACAAAGAGGACAAAGAGATGGTAAAAAAATATTATAGCGGAATCGATTTTCGCCGCATATCCGCGGAGCTGGAGCGCCTTTCAAAAACATTTTAAAGCAAGTAAAAAGCCGAGGTCATTTTCGACCCCGGCTTTTAGCTGCGTTGTTTTATTTTGCTTCCCAAATTTCACTTTTGCTCAGATCTTCACACGGTTCAATGCCGAACTGGTAATTTGTTTCACCGTCGGCCATCCAGACGTTAAGGTTTGAAATGACGATCCTTCTCTCCTTGTCAAAGTAGGCGACGGATGAGTCGGATGCCTTCTTTGCCTTAACGGGCTGAAGAGTCTTGAAGTATTCTTTGTAAAAATCCTCAACCTCTTTTTTGGGCTTGCTTGTGGTGAGCCAGTATCTGGTGTTGGTAACGCCGGTGTTCTCGACATTCTTGTATTTGGAGTCGTCAACGATTTTGGCTACCGCAACATGACCGTCGCTGTACTCATAGGGGAGCTCATAGCCTTCGCTGGTGACCTTGCCAACGTTTGAAGGAATGGCTGAGCCTGATGATGAGCTCGAAATCTTTTTGCTCTTGCTGCAGGCTGTGAAGGCAAAAACAGTCGCCAACACGCAGAGTATGCAAATTGTTTTCTTTAATATTTTAGAATATTTCATAAGAAATCCTCCTGATTTTGTTTAAATAAATTTTAATATATTTACAACAAAAAGTCAATACAAAAATGTATAATTTCACATAAATACAAATAAAGGTGAGAAAAAGTCAAATTTCACTTGACTTTTCCGTAATTTGGTATAAAATATAATTAGCACTCAGGGATACAGAGTGCTAATTGATTGTAAATTTAAAATAGGAGGCTATTTTTTATGAGTATTAAACCCTTACTTGACAGAGTAGTTTTGAAGGTTGAGGAAGCCGAGGAAAAAACCAAGAGCGGCATCATCCTCTCATCTGCGGCGCAGGAAAAACCGCAGTTTGCAACCGTAGTTGCGGTTGGCCCCGGCGGCGTTGTCGACGGCAAGGAAGTTGAAATGTACGTAAAGGTAGGCGACAAGGTGATCGCCAGCAAATACGCCGGCACCGAGGTAAAGCTCGACGGCGAGGAATTTACCATTGTACGCCAGTCCGACATTCTCGCAACAGTAGAGTAATAAAGTTTTTGGAGGTATTGAATTATGGCTAAACAGATCGCATACGGCGAAGACGCAAGAAAGGCTTTGATGAAGGGTATCGACCAGCTCGCCGATACCGTTAAAATCACGCTCGGCCCCAAGGGCAGAAACGTTGTTCTCGACAAAAAGTTCGGCGCGCCCCTCATCACAAACGACGGCGTGACGATCGCAAAGGAAATCGAGCTCGACGATCCCTTTGAAAATATGGGCGCTCAGCTCGTTAAGGAAGTATCCATCAAGACAAACGATGTTGCCGGCGACGGCACAACAACTGCCACACTTCTCGCTCAGGCTCTTATCCGCGAGGGTATGAAGAACGTGACCGCGGGCGCTAATCCGATGGTGCTCAAAAAAGGCATTGCCGACGCGGTTAAGGTTGCGGTAGACGCCGTAATCAAGAACAGCGTTCAGGTTTCAGGCACAGCCGATATTGCGCGTGTCGCCACAGTTTCCTCTCAGGATGAATTTATTGGAAACCTCATCGCCGAGGCTATGGAGAAGGTTACAACCGACGGCGTTATCACCGTTGAGGAGAGCAAGACCGCCGAAACCTACAGCGAGGTCGTTGAAGGTATGATGTTCGACCGCGGCTACATCGCTCCCTATATGGTCACCGATACCGATAAGATGGTAGCGGAGCTCGACAATCCGTTCATCCTCATCACCGACAAGAAAATTTCCAATACTCAGGAAATCCTTCCCGTTCTCGAACAAATCGTTCAGTCGGGCAGAAAGCTCCTCATCATCGCCGAGGATGTTGAAGGCGAAGCGCTCACAACCCTCGTTCTCAATAAGCTCCGCGGCACCTTCACCTGCGTAGCGGTCAAGGCTCCCGGCTTCGGCGACAGAAGAAAGGAAATGCTCCAGGATATTGCCACACTCACAGGCGGTACAGTTATCACAAGCGACCTCGGACTCGAGCTCAAGGACACCACCGTTGACCAGCTCGGAACTGCTCGTCAGGTCAAGGTCGAAAAGGAGAACACCATCATCGTTGACGGCGCAGGCGACAAGGACGCCATCAAGGGCAGAGTTGCTCAGATCCGTCAGCAGATCGAGACAACTACCTCCGATTTCGACCGCGAGAAGCTCCAGGAGCGCCTCGCTAAGCTCGCAGGCGGCGTAGCCGTAATCAAGGTCGGCGCTGCTACCGAGATCGAAATGAAGGAAAAGAAGCTCCGCATCGAGGACGCTCTCGCAGCCACAAAGGCAGCCGTTGAGGAAGGCATCGTTGCCGGTGGCGGAATCGCCTGTATGAACGCCATTCCCGCAGTTGCGGCATTTGTTGAAACTCAGGACGGCGACGCAAAAACAGGCGCTAAGATCGTTCTCAAGGCGCTTGAGGAGCCTCTCCGCCAGATCGCAGTCAACGCAGGTCTTGAAGGCAGCGTGATCGTCGAGAATGTTAAAAAGGCTGACAAGGTCGGTTACGGCTTCAATGCTCTCACCGAGGAATATACCGATATGGCTGAGGCGGGCATCGTTGATCCGACAAAGGTAACACGCTCCGCGCTTGAAAACGCTTCCTCAGTTGCGGCTATGGTTCTCACCACCGAGAGCCTTGTCGCCGACATCAAGGAACCCGCGCCTCCCGCTCCTGCCGCTCCCGATATGGGCGGAATGTACTGATAAAAAACAGCACATCCTGTTAAGTGATAATGCGCTCTGCCGAAAGGCAGGGCGCACTTGCATTTTTCGGGGACTTGTATTATAATAATTTTATCACAGCGCGAGGAAGTGGCTTTATGAAGATAAAAAAGGATTTTATTCTCCGTCAGGTGGCGGATTCTTATGTGGTCGTACCCGTAGGCAAGCTGAGTCTTGACTTCAACGGGATCATCAATCTCAACGAGACGGGAGCTTTCCTGTTCGGATTGCTTCAGGAGGGAGCCGAAAGGGAAGAGTTGATCGAAAAACTGCTCGATGAATACGATGTTACCCCCGAGAAGGCGGCTTCCGACATCGATATTTTCCTTCAAAAGGTAAAAGACGCTGATGTGCTTGAATAAGGAAACATCGCTTGAATCGGTTATCGAGATCATTAAGGAAAAGCTCGATCTCGGCGGCACGGTTACCTTTACGCCTAACGGCACCAGTATGCTTCCGATGCTGCGTGACGGAATGGACGTCGTCGTGCTTAAAAAGCCTGCGGGCAGGCTGAGCCTTTACGATGTTCCGCTTTACCGCCGTGAAAACGGAGCCTACGTTCTTCACCGTGTGATAGACTTCGGCAACGACGGCTCCTATGTGATGTGCGGCGATAACCAGTTCAAAAAGGAAAAGGGGATAAAAGACTCCCAAATAATTGCCATAATGACGGCGTTCACCCGAAAGGGAAAGGCGTATACCGTCAATTCGATACGCTACCGCGTTTACGTCAGCCTGTGGTACCACAGCCGTGTTTTCAGAAGAATATTCCGCGCGGTAAAAAGACGCTTCCGAAAGCTCTTTCCGAAAAAGGAAGAAACAAAAAAGGATACATAAAATTACGGGCACAGCTTTCGCTGCGCCCGTTTAAAATTGCTCAGGTTTCCGACTCGTTGTATTTTTTTGGGATAAAGTTGATTGCTGAAATTATTTTTTTGAGCTTTTCATACTTGCCGCAAAGCATTGCGTTGAAAGCGTATGCCGCAGTCGGAACAAGCAGAGGGATATAAGTCAGGATGTACTGCGATTTACCCTCGAACAAAAGGTGATAACTAAAGGCTCCGAGCAGCACAAGGGGGAGAAGTACGGTCGAAATATTTGTCTTTCCGTGAACGAACAATAAGAAGATACCTGCAGCAAACATAATGTAGACGATCTGCATATACAGGTTAAAGTGGAGATACAAATATTGTCCGGTGCTCTTGTAATAAACCGACTTGGCAAGTCCCTCCATCTGTTGTGAGGAAATAGTTTCGTTAGCGGCTTTCAGTCTTTCCTTGTCGCCCTCACTCGCGGTGTGGCTCTTGACCTGACTTACCCAAATACTCTCAAAAGCGGGCTCGTTCCACTGGCTGAGTATTTTCTTGCTGAAGAAATCAAGCGTGTAATCGGAATCATTCGAGAAGGTTTCCAGCCTTTTGTTTATGTTCTCCCACGATTTTTCGTTGGCGTCAGAAACGGTGACGTCTTTATTCTGTTCGTACTTTTTAACGAGAAACTCTTTATAGTACGTATCCTTTCCTACAGGAGTGTACCATCCGGGAGCCATACCCGATTCGTTGAGTCCTACGTTGAGGTACATAACCTGAGATACGCCGCTTTCAAAGTCTGTTCCCGAGCGCTGCTTGTACATTCCGGTGACAAGTGCGTTCGAGCCGAGAACCGCCGCGATAAGCGCCGCCGCGATCACCGCGCTCTGCCACTTTTTCTTTTTGACAATGTGAATAAGCAGAACGATCACAAAGGCGGCGAGGTAAATCATATTGTTGTACTTTGCGAGAGTCGCGAGCACAAGAAGCGCTCCGCTGACAGCCGCCCATCTGTATTGCTCTGTCTGGAAATACTTGATAAGCAGCAGGGAAGCCCAGACTGCGCAGCACATACCGATTATGTTGCCGTATACAAAGGTGCAGAAAAGAATGGGCTGGAAGCAGACCGCGAGGAGCAGGATCGCAATGAATTCAATGCTCTTTCTTTTGAAAAGCAGCTTGGTCATTCTCGCCAGCGCAAAGTATGTTGCTCCGACGCATAGAACGTTGATAACCTGGACGGGCATAGAGCTTTCTGTTCCGAAGATCCTGTAAATTATCTCACAGATAAATACAAATCCGAGCTGGAACGGGTAGTATTGGAAATAGGAATAACCGCCGTAATAATTAGATTTGTCGGTCTTTACGTGATCTATCATTGAGGTGTAGTCGTCCTTTGCCGCTCCTGTTGCCGCATCAAAAATGTTTTTACTGTCCGCAGCGGGCACCGATCTTACGGAGAATATCCAAATCAGTCCCAGGGTGACCGTTAACAATGCAAGCGCGACTTCCATTATTGTTATGTTGACCTTCGCAAAGAAATCGTAAAAACGTCTCAGCCAGAACAGGACCATAACAAACAGTCCCGTAATCACTATGTTCAGCGGAATTATATCCGTCTCAAACAGGACGTGCTCATAACTGAAAACCTTCGGGTCTGTCGCCTTTTGTTCAATAACGCTGGTCTGAATAAACGCCATAATGGCTATGTAGCCAAACGCTATAAAAACAAACAGGCAGATCAGGTTCACCACCACATATTCCAGCTTGCACTTTTTTTCAACTGTTTCTATGGTCACGGGAGCTTTTGTTTTCTGATTCTTTGTTTTATAGTTACTACTCATTATTTTACCTTCTAAAATTCATCTTTTACCGAGCGCAAAAACAACTGCTGAATTTCCGCCATAATTTCGGAGCCTTCAAACAGTGTCCTGTAAACCGCCGAAACAATCGGAAGATCAACGTCGCATTCCTGACCGAGCTTGTACAGCGCCTTTGAAGTCATTACGCCCTCGGCGAGCTTTTCAAACTTTTTGCCCTTGGCAAAATCCTCGCCGTACATACGGTTGTGGCTCCAGGGAGAGAATAGGGTAGCCTCGTAATCTCCGAGGTGGCACAGTCCGAAGGCGCTCATCTTATTGCCGCCGAGCGCTTCGATCAGCCTTGCTATTTCCTGCGTGCCGCGCGCCATAAGTCCGCCCTTGAGCGAAGTGTAGCCCAGACCGTCCAGGATTCCCGCGGCGATTCCGATCACGTTCTTAGCCGCCGCGCCGATTTCGCTTCCTATCAGATCCTTGCCTCTGTAAAAGCGGATCAGCTCGCTGGAAAATTCCTTGACCAGCTTTTCCTTAACTTCCTGATTATTGCTGTCAATTACCATACAATTTGGAATGCCCTTGACGTAATCCTGAGGATGTCCCGGTCCTACCCAGACCGCGATGGGAGTTTTGCTTTCGTCGACAAACTCACCGACGATTTCGCTCAGGCGTTTTCCGGTCGAGGCTTCAACGCCCTTCATACACAGCACTACCGTCTTGCCGTCAAGGGGATTTTTGGCTATATCCTCAAAATATGAGCGGAGATACTGCGAGGAAATCGAAATGATGATGACCTCCGCGCGCTCTACCGCGTAAGACAGATCCGACGATACCTCGATCGACTCGGGAAATACAAGATAATCGTTGCGGTGCGTCTTTTCAAGCTGAATAAACTCGGGCGCGTCGGGAAGTCCGCAGCTTAAAACCTGATGACCTATTTTATCAAGGTACCACGCAATGCAGCTGCCCCATCTTCCACAGCCCAAAACTGATATTTTCATAGAATACTCCTGTAATTTCTTGCATAGGGAACAGCACATAAAAATACCCGCCCGACCGTATGATTTAAATAATAACCTGCCTACGAGTAGAACAGGTGGGTGCCCTCCTTCAAGCTTCAGGCTCCCTTCTTCCGAAAAGCGGGAGGTCTGCACACCGCTCAAAGAGCAAGGCTC
>ONIJ01000102.1 GCA_900317875.1 uncultured Eubacteriales bacterium | reverse complement strand
TTCCACTCATACCCATTTCCTTATCTAACCCCTTGCGAAAAGGCGTGCAGAAATGCACGTCTTTTTGCGTGTTTCACGTGAAACATTTAAAAATATTGTAAAAATTCAAATATACCCTTTAAAAACACCTTAATCTGTGATATAATTTAGTAAAATGAATTTTAAGGTGATTTTTTGGCAAAAATAATAGCTATCTCAAATCAAAAAGGCGGTGTTGGCAAAACGACGACCGCCGTTAATCTTGCGGCTTGCCTCGGTTTGGAAAACAAAAAGGTTTTACTCGTCGACGCCGATCCGCAGGGTAACGCCACAAGCGGTGTGGCAATTGACAAAAGCAAGGTCAGACTTTCAACCTACAATCTGCTGGTAGACGGAACAAAGGCTGCTGAATGTGTGCTTCCCACTCAATATCAAAATTTACACGTTCTGCCGTCAAACATCAATCTCGCGGCGGCAGAGCTTGAAATTGCAGAAAAAAGTCACAGAGAAGCGCTTCTCAAAAATGCGATTCTCCCGATCAAGCAGTATTACGATTACATAATAATCGACTGTCCTCCGTCCTTGGGATTAATAACGGCAAACGCATTAACCGTAGCCGACAGCTTTATTGTTCCGATTCAATGCGAATACTACGCGCTCGAGGGACTGTCGCAGCTTATGAGCACCGTGCGCAGAATAAAGCGTCAGTACAACGATTCAATCGAGCTTGAAGGCGTGCTGCTCACAATGTATGACGGCAGACTTAACCTCACTCAGCAGGTTGTCGAGGAAGTAAAAAAATTTTTCCCCGGCAAGGTTTTCCGCACTGTCGTAAACCGCGGCGTGCGCCTTTCGGAAGCGCCTAGCTTTGGAATGCCCGTGATCTACTACGACAAAAATTGTAAAGGCAGCCTCGCTTACACCGAGCTGGCAAAAGAAATAATAGCAAAGGAGCGACGCTGATGGCAAAAAAACTCGGAGGTCTCGGCAAAGGCCTCAACGCTATATTCATTGAAAATGACAACGAAGAGAGCGGCGGCGCTGTCAAACTTAAAATTTCGGAAATTGAGCCAAACCGCTCCCAACCCCGAAAAGAGTTTGACGAAGCGGCTCTGAGTGAGTTGGCGGACAGCATTTCTCAGCACGGACTTCTCCAGCCGATTCTGGTTCGTCCCCTAACTCTCGGCGGCTACGAAATAGTCGCGGGCGAAAGAAGATACCGCGCCTGCAGAATGGCAGGACTGACGGAGGTCCCCGTTGTGATCCGCGAACTCAGCGAAGCGGAAACAATGGAGCTGGCTCTCATTGAAAATCTTCAGCGCGAGGATTTGTCTCCGCTCGAAGAAGCGCTGGGCTACAAAACTCTTATGGACGAGCACGGCTTCACTCAGGAGGAGGTTTCGCGCTCGGTCGGAAAATCCCGTCCTGCGGTTGCAAACGCACTCCGCCTGTTAAGGCTGCCCGACAGCATACTGGAATATTTAAAGTATGAAAAAATCTCGGCAGGTCACGCAAGAGCGCTGATCACTCTGCCACAGGAAGACCTGATGAAAGAGGTCTGCGAGCAGATAGTCAAAAACGATCTGTCGGTTCGTCAGACAGAAAAACTCTGCAAAAAACTGACCGCAGATAAGAAGCCCGAAAAACCTAAGGAAAAGATTCCCAACTACTACCGCGAGGTAGAGCTGACGCTCTCTGAAGCGCTCGGAAGAAAAATCAGCGTAACAAAGTCAAAGGGAAAAGAAGGCGGCGTGCTTCAGATAGAATTTTACTCGGACGAGGAATTGACCGAGTTATCCAATAAACTGAGTTAAGAAGGAGTAATACAAATGATCGATATTAAATTTTTACGCGAAAATCCCGACGCGGTAAAGGAAAACATTAAAAAGAAATTTCAGGACCATAAGCTTCACCTCGTGGACGACGTAATCGAACTCGACGTCAAGAGCCGTCAGGTAAAACAGATGGCGGACAATCTCCGTTCCAACCGCAACAAGCTCTCCAAAGAAATCGGCAATCTGATGAAGCAGGGAAAGAGAGAGGAAGGCAACGCTCTCAAAGAAGAAGTCAGCCGTCAGGCCGAGGAGCTCAAAAACCTTGAAAATCAGGAGGCTGAGCTCAGCGCAAATGTCACCGAGATTATGATGCAGATTCCTCAGATCATTGATCCCGATGTTCCGATCGGAAAGGACGACAGCGAGAACGTTGAAATTGAGCGCTTCGGCGAGCCTGTTGTGCCCGAATTTGAGGTTCCTTATCACACCGATATTATGGAAGCACTCAACGGAATTGACCTCGACGCCGCGCGCAAGGTAGCGGGCAACGGCTTCTATTATCTTATGGGCGACATTGCCAGACTTCACAGCGCGGTCATCTCCTACGCGCGCGACTTTATGATTGACAGAGGCTTCACATACTGCGTGCCTCCCTTTATGATTCGTTCAAACGTAGTTACCGGTGTTATGAGCTTCGCCGAGATGGATTCAATGATGTATAAAATAGAGGGCGAGGATCTCTACCTCATCGGAACCAGCGAACACTCAATGATCGGCAAATTCATCGATACGATCCACAACGAGGATCAGCTTCCCTATACTCTTACAAGCTATTCACCCTGCTTCCGCAAGGAAAAGGGCGCTCACGGAATTGAGGAGCGCGGCGTATACCGTATCCATCAGTTTGAAAAGCAGGAAATGATCGTGGTCTGCAAGCCCGATGAGAGCAAAATGTGGTTTGACATGCTCTGGCAGAACACCGTCGATCTTTTCCGCTCACTCGATATTCCCGTACGCACCCTCGAATGCTGCTCAGGCGACCTCGCGGATTTGAAGGTTCGCTCCCTCGACGTCGAAGCATGGTCACCGCGTCAGAAGAAGTATTTTGAGGTCGGCTCCTGCTCCAACCTCGGCGACGCTCAGGCTCGCCGCCTGAAAATCAGAGTCAACGGCGAAAACGGCAAATACTTTGCCCATACGCTCAACAACACCGTTGTTGCTCCTCCGAGAATGCTCATCGCCTTCCTTGAAAACAATCTCAACGAAGACGGTTCAATCAATATTCCCGTCGCTCTCAGACCTTATATGGGCGGCAAGGAGATCATCAAATAATATTAATAATGCGTTTACAGCCGCTCTTAACGGGCGGCTGTATTTATTTGAGAAAACAGACAAAAAACCATTGATTTTTATCTAAAAATAGTGTAAAATAATCATATTAAGGATAGGAGGCAAATGCCATGGCTGAAATGTATAAAATCCGCACCAAAAATAAAAACGTATTTCTGCGCGTTGCGAAGGGACATTTTGCAACAATGCACATTCACACCAACTACTATATAGATGTAACCACACAAAAAACCCGTCTGTCCGAGGCACGCGCTGTTGCCGAACAGCTCGTTCACGACTACCGCTCAAATGCGATCATCGACACAATTCTCTGCCTTGACGGAACCGAGGTAATCGGCACCTGTATGGCGGCTGAGCTGACTAAAGACAACTATCTCAATATGAACGCTCACCAGACTATTTACGTAGTATCTCCGGAATTTATCGGAGGCGGTCAGATGATGTTCCGCGACAACCTCACTCCTATGCTCGCCAACAAGCACGTGCTCGTCCTCGCGGCTTCCGTTACAACAGGCAAGAGCGCTCTCGCAGCGATCGACGCAATCAAATACTACGGCGGAACAGTTGTGGGTGTTTCCGCAATCTTTGCGACAGTAAACGAATGTGACGGACATCCAGTTCACTCAATCTTCAATCCTAAGGATCTGGGCGACTACGAAAGCTACAAGCCTCACCACTGCCCCAAATGTAAAAACGGAGAAAAAATCGAGGCACTGGTCAACAGCTACGGTATTTCAATGCTTTAAAGGGGAAAAGTATGGATCCGCGCATTGAAAACTATATTTCAGAAAAAAAGAGAATCCAAAAAGAAAGATTTCTTATTTCACACGACTTAACAGAAAGAATATTCAGAGATAATTCGGATAATGCTGATTTTCCGACCGACGAATTTCCAAACTACGGTAAAATTCCCGGAACAGATAAATTCGGATATTATAAAGAAGTTCCCATAAGTATTTCGGATGAAGATTACGAAGAACTCGTCAAATTAGAAAAAAACAGTCCCGCAAAATCCATAAAAAATACAAAAAATGGCATTGCAACTGCAATAACAATATTTGCATATTTTGTTATTTTGATTTCAGCCATTGTAGGTTTAATATTAGTATCATCCGTAAAAGAAAACGGCTGGCTGTTAATGATCTATTTTTGGGCAGGCGGGGCATTGTCGGGAACATTGCTGTTAGGATTCGCGGAAGTTATTAATCTGCTTCAAAAGCTGGTTGACAATCAGAAATAGTAATTATTTTTAAAAAACAGAAATAAAAATTGAAATAGGGCTTGACAAAACACCTCGGATAAGTTATAATGAACCTTGCTGATTTTGACAGCATAAATGGCGGAATAGCTCAGCTGGCTAGAGCATTCGGTTCATACCCGAAGTGTCGTAGGTTCAAGTCC
>ONIJ01000127.1 GCA_900317875.1 uncultured Eubacteriales bacterium | reverse complement strand
CTCCTGTAATTTACAGATTTACCTGATAATTATAGTCTTTTTTTGCCGCAAAGTAAAGTCAAATCTTGCATAAAGTTGACTGATATGCTATTATTTTTTTGGGAGGGATTAAAAACTATGATTATATGTGATATGCACACCCATTCCGACAATTCTTTTGACGCCAAAAACTCTGTTGACGAAATGTGCCGCGCGGCGATCGACAGGGGACTCTGCGCCCTCGCAATTACAGATCACTGCGAGGCGCCTTTTATCCGCTTCGGCGCAGACTGTGAGTTCGGCTGTTTCGACGAGCAGATCCCGAAATCCTTTGCCGACGCCTCCGAGGCGCGCGAAAAGTATTCGGGAAAACTGAAGGTCATCAGGGGTATGGAGCTCGGAGAGCCCTGTCACGATCCTGCCGCAACGCAGCACGCGCTCGGCTATGCCGATTTTGACTTCGTTCTCGCCTCTGTCCACAATCTGAAAAATATGCAGGATTTTTACTATATGAACTACAGCGGCGTTGATATTGACAAACTTCTGAGGAAATATTTTACCGAGCTTTGCGAAACGGCTGAATTTCCACACTTTGACAGCCTGTCGCACCTGACCTATCCGCTGCGCTACATAGTCGCCGGAACCGGAAAGATGCCCGACCTTACGCGCTATATGGATTTGACTGACGAGATATTTAAAATTCTGATAAAGAATAAAAAAGCCCTTGAAATTAACGTTTCAGGCCTTTTCAGAGAGCTTAAATCTACCTTGCCCGATGAAACGCTTGTGCGCCGTTTCAGAGAACTCGGCGGTGAATACATTACGATCGGCACCGACGCTCACTGCGCCGATATGGTAGGCAAGGGAATCGAGCAGGGGATAGAGGTCGCAAAATCCGCGGGCTTTTCAAAATACTGCATCTACGAAAACCACAAACCAATCGAAATAAAAATATAAAAACGGGTCGGCATCGTGCCGACCCGTCAAGTTTTATGTGTCTTTTACAGCTTTGCAGCCAGATCCTTGATGTATGCCTTGAGCTGATCCTTTGTTTCGGGATGGTCAAGACCGACCTCAATCTGAGCCTGGAGAATTCCGAACTTGTTGCCCATATCGTATCTTGTTCCCTCAAATTCAACAGCCGTCATACCCTTTGTAACGGCAATTTCGCGCATTGCGTCGGTGAGCTGGATCTCGCCGCCGACACCGGGCTCGGTGCGTTCGAGGATCTCAAAAATCTCGGGAGGCAGCACACATCTGTCTATGATCGAGTAAAGCGAAAGAACTTCTTCCTTTGTTTTGGGCTTCTCTCTCATATCGGTGCACTTGAACACGTTGTCATGCAGGTTCTCGACCTTCAGCGAACCGTACTTGTGAATGTCGCTTTCGGGAACCTTCTTGACGCCGACAACGCCATCGCCGAATTCACCATAGTGCTCTATGAGCTGCTGAATTGCGGGCTTTTCCTTGCTGATGATAACTCCGTCGCCGAAGAGCACCGCGAAAGGCTCGTTGCCGACAAAGGACTTCGCCTTGAGGATTGCGTGACCGAGACCTTTCATTTCTTTCTGGCGGATGAAGTTGATGTTTGCCAGGTCAGCAATATCCTTTACGATGTTCAGAAACTCGGTCTTTCCGCTTTTTTCAAGGATGTGCTCCAGCTCGGGGGAGCGGTCGAAATGATCGGCGATAAGGCCCTTTCCGCGTGTTGTAATAATCAAAATGTCGGTGATACCGGCATTTACAGCCTCCTCAACAATGTACTGAATCGTAGGCTTGTCCACTATCGGAAACATTTCCTTCGGAAAGCTCTTTGTGGCGGGCAATACTCTGGTTCCGAATCCCGCCGCCGGAATAACTGCTTTGGTAATCTTCATAATGTCCTCCTGTTAATCTTACCTCTTTAAAGAGTAAATGCTAAATATATTCTGCAAAGCTCATAAATAATCAAATATGCCGAAAAGAAGCTGACGCCCATCGCAAGATTTACGCCGCCCTTTTCCTCGAGAACCTTATTCACATCAGACGGCGCTTCGTTTGTCTTTGTATCCTGAATAACCTTCGCGCAGTGACGGTAATAAAGTTTGTTCGCAAAAATTCCGCTCAGAACCCTGACAACAACCTTAGCAAATTCGATTACGCTGTACAGCGTAATGGCGATATATTTTTCGGATGAAACATCACCCGCATAAACCTGCTTTACCAAATCAAACGAACTGCCTTCGAGTATCCATTTGTTGGAAAGAAGCACGCACGCCGAACCGACCGTTAGTCCGATCATCAAGAGCATAATAATTATTCCGAGGGTGTACATTTTTCTGTAAAGGAAAAATCCTCCCGTAAACAGAAAAGCCGAAAAACTGAATCTGGCATTTTTGGCGTTTTTCAGGTATTTGAAAATCGGAAGGTAGTAGGCAGTGTTTTTGCCGACATATTTTGCGGCTTCGCCCGCAGTTACGTTTTGGGCGACTTCTTCGTCGTTGCCTATTCCCGCCATCGGGTCAAAGGTTGGCATTCCCGCAGAGCCGAAGCCAAACGGCATTCCCTGCTGCTGATACTGCTGGTTCTGATTTTGATTTGCGTTCGCGCTTTGCGTTCTGTCCTTCTCATCAAGAGGATAGCCGCAGTTTCTGCAATAGAAGTCGATCTTTGAGTTTTCGGTTTTGCAGTTGGGACAAATTATTACATCCTGATTGTCCGAATCAGCCGACGCGTTCTCAGCCTCCGACTTTTCAAAATTAAACCCCTCGGCGTGCTTGTCCTCATAAAAGCACCGGCCGTTTTGCTCGTAGCATTCCCTGTGGTGCGGCGCGCCGCACTCGGGACATACGACAACATCGTCGCCGTTCACAAAGCGCTTTTCGCATACGGGGCAGGTATATTGAGTAAATTCCATAGTTTCCTCCGTTTATTCTCGTATTTATTTATTATAACAAATAAAGACACGGATTGCAACAAAATTTAAAAATATAAATATTTTAAAATACATTTACATTTTTTCCAATCTTTGATATAATAACTATTTAGTAGAAAAACAGAGAGGTAGACTATGGTACAGTTTGAAGAATTGCTGCTTTCGCTCCAGGCGCTAAAGCCCGAAATCGACGACCTTTCGGATGCGCTCGGAATGAAAAGTATGAAATCGGAAATTGAACAGCTCGAGCTCAGAGCCACCGAACCGGGTTTTTGGGACGACGTTGAAAAGTCACAGCAGATTTTGCAGAAAACAGGCGCCTTGAAGGGCAAGGTTGAGGCGTACGACAACCTTGTGTCCAAGTACGAGGACGCACAGGCTCTCATCGAGCTCGCCAACGAGGAGGAGGATCTTTCCCTGCTCGAGGAGGCTCAGAGCGAGGTGGACGGCGTTAAGGAAAACCTCGAAAAACAACGCCTTCAGACCCTTCTCACAGGCGAATACGATAAAAATAACGCTATTCTCACCTTCCACGCGGGCTCCGGCGGAACAGAGGCTCAGGACTGGGCTGAGATGCTTTACAGAATGTACACCCGCTGGGCTGAGGCTCACGGCTTCAAGGTCAAGGAGGTAGATTACCTCGACGGCGACGAGGCAGGGCTCAAAAGCGCCGTGCTCCTCATCGAGGGCGATAACGCCTACGGCTACCTTAAAAGCGAGGCGGGCGTTCACCGCCTTGTGCGCGTTTCTCCCTTTGATTCTCAGGGCAGACGCCACACCAGCTTCTCATCTCTCGAGGTAATGCCCGAAATCGACGACAACATCGAGGTCAATATTCCTCCCGATGAAATCAAAATGGACGTTTACCGCGCCAGCGGCGCAGGCGGACAGAAGGTCAACAAAACCTCCTCGGCCGTCCGTCTTACTCATATCCCGACAGGAATAGTGGTTGCCTCTCAGGTTGAGCGAAGCCAGTACCAGAACCGCGACGTGGCTATGAAAATGCTTATTTCCAAGCTGATGGAAATCAAGGAGAGAGAACACCTTGAACGCATTGAGGACATCAAGGGCGTCCAGAAGGAAATCACCTGGGGTTCTCAGATCAGAAGCTATGTCTTTATGCCTTACACGATGGTAAAGGATCACCGCACCGGCTTTGAAACCGGCAACGTTCAGGCGGTAATGGACGGCGACCTCGACGGCTTTATCAACGCATATCTTAAATGCGCAAGCCAGGGAACGCTTCAAAAATAAAAATGTATTCGGGCGCGCTTCGGCGCGCCTTATTTTTTAAGTATTTCTTTGCGTTATTTTTCTTTTTTATTATTTCAAAGTCGATTCTTTGTGTTACAATATTAGTCCACTAATTGATCAGAGGTTTTGATATGTCAGTAAAAATTAATCTCGGAGCGTGGCGCTCGGTCTTTGCAGTTCCCTCAAAAATTGTTGACGAGGGACTGAAATTTGCCGACGGAGTAAAACTCAAGGTCTTGCTTTACGTACTGCGCAACGCCGATTCCGAGCTGAACGTCGACGCCGTTTCAAAAGCGACGGGCGTTAATGTAACAGATATTCCCGAGGCGCTTGACTACTGGGTAAATATGGAGATTCTCCAAAAGGACGAAGGCGTCTATGCGCCAGTTAATTCCACAGAAGAAATAAAGCCCACTCAAAATTCTAATAACGAAATAAAAACCGTAGAAACGATCTCAAAGGATGTCGATGAACAAAAGCAGCGCTTTATTGTAACAAAGCCGCAGAAGCCGGATTATGTATTCACTTCACAGCGGCTTGCGGTGGACAACGACCTGAAAATCCTTGTCGGCGAGGCTCAGACGATGCTCGGCAAAACTCTTTCAAATTCTGACATTGCCACTCTGCTGATGCTCAAGGACACCTGCGGGCTCCGTCTTGACGTTATCCTTATGCTCATTCAGTACTGCGTCAGCATCGACAAGGGAAATATGCGCACTGTTGAAAAAATCGGCATTTCGTGGGCTGACGAGGGAATCAACTCGGTTGAGGCGGCGGATAACAAGATTGCTTCCGCTCACCACGCGAGCCGGTGCTTCTCTCAGGTTTCATCGGTTTTCGGGATGAAAAATGTCGGCTCTCCCACAAAAAAGCAGCTTGAATACAGCACCAAATGGGTAGGAGAGTGGAAGTTCTCCGCGCCGATGCTCAGGGAAGCCTACGAGCGCTGCGTGGACAGCAAGGGCGAGCTCAAATTCAACTACATCGACGGAATCCTGAAAAAATGGGAGGCGCTGGGAATCAAAAACCTGAACGACCTAAAGGAGAGCGAAGCTGCTAAAAAGCCTCAGCCTCTGAAGCAGAAGTCCTCCTACGACATAAACGAGCTCGAAAAAATTGACACATTGGATTTTATCAACTGAGGTGTACTATGGGATACGGCAGCAGTGTTTATAAAAGCGCGGGTGACAGACTCGCCGAAAAAAGGCTTGCGGCGGAAAAACGCGCCGATATGCGCCGCGCGGAAATTTATTCAAAGCTCCCGCGTGCCCGTGAGCTTGAGCATCAAATCGCTTCCTGCGGTCTGGAAGCCGCAAAAACCGTTCTGCGAGGCGGCGACGTAGTCGCTGAAATGACAATGCTCAGGGACAAAAATCTTGCGCTGCAGGATGAGCTTAGCCGGCTCCTTACCGAAAACGGCTACGATAAAAATTCGCTCGAACCGCAGTATTCCTGCTCAAAATGCTCCGATACAGGCTATTTTGAGCAGGGAGCGATTACCGTTATGTGCGATTGTATGAAGCGAGAGCTGGTGAACTGCGCCTGCGAGGAGCTCAACCGCACGGCTCCGCTAAAGCTGAGCACCTTTGAGAGCTTTAATATTGAGCTCTACAGCAAGAGTACCGATCCCGAAACGGGAGTCGTTCCTTACACTCAAATGGAAAAAATCTATAAATTCTGCCGAGCCTATGCTCACAGCTTTACTCCCGACTCGGGAAGCATACTGATGAAGGGCGCAACGGGACTGGGAAAAACTCATCTTTCGCTCGCGATCGCAAATGAAGTGATCCGCAGAGGCTACGGAGTGATATATGTATCCGCTCCGGCGCTGCTGTCAAAGCTCGAAAAGGAATATTTTTCTCGCGGAACGGGGGACAGCAACACTATTCAAATGCTCACCGACTGCGATCTGCTCATCATCGACGACCTGGGAACCGAATTCAGGACGCAGTTTTCCGTGTCGCAGATCTACAATCTCCTTAACGCCCGAATGCTTGCGGGTAAGCCGTTTATTATCAATACCAATCTCACTATGCCGGAGCTTGAAAAAGCGTATTCAAACCGCTTTGTTTCACGTATCAACGGCGACGCTCAAAAGCTCGATTTTCTGGGAAGCGATTTGCGTGTAAAAAGAAAATAAAATTTTTCGGAATTACTATTGACAAATCGAATTAATTGTATTATAATAATTAACGTTGCATACGAGATGTAACAAATTTTGAGGAATAGTGTAACGGTAGCACGACAGACTCTGACTCTGTTTGTTGG
>ONIJ01000124.1 GCA_900317875.1 uncultured Eubacteriales bacterium | reverse complement strand
TGGAGTGAACAGGCGCCAATATAATAGTTTTTGCAGGCTGAGTACCTGACACCATTAGTGTAATGCATATTCTTAAAAAATGGCATAGTGTAATGTTATACAAATATGCCAAAATGTTATAAGGTAATAAATCGAGCGGTGATAAGGAATTTTTCAGGCTTGCAATCGGGCGGCTCTTTTCTCTTGATGCGTTCAAGAAAACCGCATATACTCTGCGTTTTTTAGATATCAGCAAAGCCGGAACTGTCAACACTTACAATTTGAAAGGCGGTGAATTGTGTATTTTAACGGAGAAAAGTCGTTGGCACTTTGCACACTAATAATCAGAATATGTGAATGTATTATGGGTAACAGTCCTGCCGCAAAATCGATTGTTTGTCGAAAAATAACCCCGAAAACCAAGAAATCACGCAAGGATATAACATAAAGGAATGTTTTGATAACATTGCCCCATAGTAAAATGTAATATGTGGTTGTAAAATAAAATCGAGGCGCACAGATTGTGCAAATTGACAATAATTTACAGGAGGAATTAGTAATGAAAAAGTTCTCTGCACTCGTGCTCGCTGCTGTCATTGCGGCATCTGCCGTTTCAATGACCGCCTGCGGCAACTCAGGTTCAGGCTCAGGCTCAGGCGCAAAGGCGGATTCCCTGACAGTTAACATCTGGGATTCCAACCAGCAAAAGGGTCTGCAAAAAATCGCCGACAAATGGACAGAAACATCCGGAGTAAAGGTCAACATTGAGGTTGTCGACTGGGATAACTACTGGACGCTCCTTGAAGCGGGCGCGTCAGGCGGAACAATGCCCGACGTGTTCTGGATGCACTCTAACAACGCGCAGATGTACATGGAAAATGATGTTTTACTCAAACTCAACGATTATGTTGAGAAGGAAAAAATCGATATGTCCAAGTACTACGAAGGCGTAAAGAATCTTTATACCCGTAGCGACGGCAACATTTATGCTCTGCCTAAGGATCACGACACCATCGCGCTGCTCTATAACAAGGCAATTTTTGACAAGTACGGCGTTGAGTATCCCACTAAGGACTGGACATGGGAGAACATGTACGAAGCAGCCAAGAAAATCACCGAAGGTTCTAACGGCGACGTTTACGGTATGGCGATGAACACCTCGAACAATCAGGACGGCTGGTATAACATTGTATACGATTACGGCGCGGAAATCATCACCGAGGATCACAAAGGAACTACGATCGGCTCCGACAAGGGCAAGCAGGCAATGGAAATGGTAAGAAAGCTCCTTACCGTCGGCGCCCCCCAGAGCGTTGTCGCCGAGACCGGTACCGATTCTCTGTTCCAGTCCAACAAATGCGCTATGATTACGCAGGGTTCGTGGATGATCAACGCTTTCTACACCGCCGAAAACAGCGCGGACTACAAGTGGGCGCTTCTTCCTTACGCTGACGTAAACGGCAACGGCAAGTGCGACGAAGGCGAGCGCTACTCCGCATACAACGGACTCGGCTGGGCAGCCTCCGCTGCTACAAAGGATCCCGACTCCGCTGCAAGCCTGATTACATACTTCTGCTCTGAAGAAGGTCAGAAGCTTCAGTCGGAATACGGCGTAACAATGGGCGGCATGAAGGGCGTTTCCGATACCTTCACACAGGCATTCCCCGACACGGACATTTCACCCTTTGTTGAAATTGAGGACTACAAGCTGTTCTTCCGTCCCTATACCCGCAAAACGACCGTGTGGGAGGACGCGATTCAGCAGAAGGGCGGATTCCTTGATCCGTGGCAAAATCCCAACGACGCCGATCTGATGTCAACCGCCTGCGATAACTCGCAGAAGATTATTGAGGACGCAATCGCCAACGAGTAAGCAAAGCCGGATAAGCGGTTAAATAAATAAGGAGGCAGATTATGAAACAAAAAACTCCTAAAAAGAAGAGAACCGCCGCGGCAAAAAGGGAAGCGAGATGGGCGTTGGCGTTTATAGCGCCGACAATGATAGGACTGATTGTTCTTAACTTTTATCCCGCCATTCAAACCCTGTGGCAGTCATTCTGTAAAACGGGAGATTTCGGAAAAGGCAATGTGTTTATCGGCTTTACCAACTATATAAATGTGCTCACAGCCGGAGAAACATGGCATTCCCTGTGGAACACGATTAAATACGCTATCATAGAAGTGCCGTTCGGCGTTGTTATCGCGCTGGTTCTTGCGGTATTCCTCAACAAAAAGCTCAAAGGAACATCCGCGTTCCGCACCATCTTTTTCCTGCCGATGGTCTGCGCTCCCGCAGCTGTCGCAATGGTATGGAAGTGGCTGTACAACCAGCAGTTCGGTCTTTTGAACAACATATTCCACACAGATATCGCGTGGATTTCAGATCCCAATATCGCATGGATTTCAATCGGTATTATCGGCGTGTGGTCGGTAATCGGCTACAATATGGTTTTGTTCATTTCCGGCTTGCAGGAAATACCGGGAGATTATTATGAGGCGGCAGAGATTGACGGCGCAACCGGTATTCGCCAGTTCTTCCATATTACGGTTCCGCTGCTCAGCCCGACGACGTTCTTTATCGTACAGACCCGAATCATTGGTGCGCTCACGATATTCGATTTGATGTTCATGGTTATGGACAAAACGAATCTCGCGCTTGAAAATACGCAGTCGATCGTTTATCTGTTCTACACCTACGCCTTTACAAACGGCGACAAGGGCTACGGCGCGACGATTGTTATGGTTCTGGTTGTATTCATCATGCTTGTCACCTTCATTCTGCAAAGAGTGGAGAAAAAGCTTGTGTATCATCCGTGATGAAAGGGGGAATTGAAATATGAAAAGCGCACGCGCGCGTGCTCGCGCAAGTAAAATTACGATGTACGTATCCTGATCATCATGTCGTTTGTCATGCTGGTACCGTTTGTCTGGATGATTCTGACAGCGCTCAAGACAAATCAGGAAGCTATATCCGTTGACCCCTTCTATATTTTCCCTCAGAACGGATGGCACTGGGAGAACTTCGGCGAGGTATGGCAAAGCTACAACTTCTTTATATTGTATAAAAACACGCTTCTGATGATTCTGTTCCGCGTTATCTGCGCTTGTCTGACCGCTACAATGGCAGGCTACGCATTCGGCAGACTGCGTTTTCCGGGCAAGAATTTCTTCTTCGCGCTTGTTTTGGTACAAATGATGATTCCTTCGCAGATTTTCATTATTCCTCAGTATCTGATGGTATCAAAGCTTGGATTGCTCAACACGGTGACCGGCTTGGTATTCCCCGGAATTGTAACGGCTTTCGGTACCTATCTTCTTAAAACCGGCTACGAAGGCCTGCCGAAGGATTTGGAGGAAGCAGCCGATATCGACGGATGCAATATCGGACAGCGTTTTCTGAAAATCATGATGCCGCTGACCCGTTCGTCGATGATATCGCTGGGTATTTTTACTGCCCTGTTCGCGTTCAAAGACCTTATGTGGCCGATGATTGTCTGCACAAAGGCTGATACAACCACTCTTTCTGCGGGCCTTGCGAAAATGCAGGGACAGTTCGGCAGCAATTATCCGACGATGATGGCAGCAGCCGTATTAGCGGTAGTTCCGATGATTTTGATTTATGTTATTTTCCAAAAGCAATTTGTTGAAGGCATAGCAACCTCGGGCGGAAAGCTTTAATAATCCAACGCAGCCGGGGGTATGAAACATATCCCCGGCTGCCTTGCTGAATGTTTATTCAAATCGGACATTTTTCCTATTTTTGTTCTCAAGTTTCCTTCTTTCTGATTTATATGTGTTTATATATGTTATTGTCCGGTTTGAATAAGCGTTTAGAGAGGTGAATACAATGAGCGACGAAGCAAGATTATATGAAACTCATAAATACAGGTGCCTTGTTTACACACAAAACCTCACGGATGATATCTATCTGATGCTTTGCGGAATCGAGCACTGCCTTCCCGATTACAGCTTTCATACGGAAGACAGACCGGGCTA
>ONIJ01000123.1 GCA_900317875.1 uncultured Eubacteriales bacterium | reverse complement strand
TCTTTCAATGATAGTAACCTTAGCGCCGTCAACCTCGGAGGGGATAACAACGTTCTTTTCGGTTCCGAAGTATTCGGTTACTTTCAATTCACCGCTGCTGAGTTTGTAAAACCCGAAATTACCGCTGATAAAGTCGGGATCTGTAGGTCTGATAACATAGCCGGGCTTTGAATTTGAATTATTCTGTTTTTTACTGTCCTCTGCTTTGCTGTTCTCGGAGGGCTCGACGCGTGATTCAACAGCGGATGACTCACTAAGCGACTCAATCAGCGACTCAGCCTGTGACTCAACAGGGGAGGACGATTTGGCGGCGTCGGAAGAATCATCCTTTCCGTTCAAAGCCAAAATGAGCACCGCGATCAAAGCGCCGACAGCAATCACGGAGATGACGACGATCGCTATTATAAGCGGCGTCCGGTTGTTTTTAGGCGTAACGGGAGCTCCTCCCTGATACGGCTGACGCGGAGTCTGCTGTATTTTGGTTCCGCATCTTCCGCAGAAGCTTTGGCTGGGCGGGATGGGCTGATTGCATTTGGGACAGTTCATAATTACGCTCCTCTTTTGTCTTATTTCATTTTATCATATAGTATCACATCAAAAAGCATTAGTCAATCAAATGAAAAGCTCATACACAAAAGCACTACATCCGGCGGTATCAGCCGTTCTTGCGCCAAAAACATACAATATATGCCAAGGTGCAAAAAATAATATTTTTGAACGGCGAAAAATAATCTCAACTTTGGAAAAACACCACTTTGTTTTTTTGGAAAAAGCGATTAAGTTGGTGAAAATAGCCAAGAAGCGTGTTCGGATTTTGACGTTGGCAATTCTTTTTCTCACGCTAATTGTTCACACTTCACAAAACCAATAATTGAAAATTGGTTATCATTGACGTATAAATAGCTATATGCACAAATAAACATTCAGAAAATTGTTGACTTTTTCGGAAAGATGAGTATAATAACAATTGTCAAGTAAATAGTCCGCTTGATATTCGGCTTATTTCGTAAAGCCACTGCAGTGACAACTTAATAATACAGGTCGATAATAAATCATGATTTGCCAAATGGTAAATGGCGCACGATATTTATCGGTCGGCTCCGAAAATTCAACCGAGCTGATCAAATGAATTTATGGAGGAAACTATTATGACACCCATCATGAACTTACACAACATTGATGTAGCAGAGTTCCTCGCCGTGCTTGATACCTGCGAGGGCAACGTATATCTTGTTACAAACGAAGGCGACAGACTCAACCTCAAATCCAAGCTTTGCCAGCTTTTAGGTCTGACCAAGCTCATCGAGGGCGGCAAAATTGCCGAGGCAAGCATCTTCTGCGATAACAAGAACGACGAAAGCAAACTTTTCAGATTCAACTTCTTCGGCGATACCGCTGACGCTAACGTTGGATAAGAAACACGCTTTCACGTATATAACTACACTATCCACGTTTTTCATGTTAATTTCAAAACTTCTAAACCGAAAAGGGTCGCCTCAGGGCGGCCCTTTCCGGTTTTTTTCGGTGCGCCTATGGAGAAATCGTCTGATAGGCAACGTCGGACCAACGGCGCGTCAAGGAGTGCAGGAAACTAAACGTTTCCGATCACTTTACTCTAAGTTGTGCGATTTACGTGTCGAGGTACTCGACTTTATTTCTGCTGCTACGGCTGAGCGGGTTTTTCTTCTTCTTTTTCTTTTTCTTTTTCTTTTTCTTCTTCTTCTTCTTCCTCTTCTTTTTCTTCTTCTTATTTTTCTTCTTTCTTTTCTTTTTCTTCTTCTTGGGTTGTTTCGGTTGTTTTTTCAACCGTTCGGTTGTTTTTGCCCGGTGCGCCGATATTGAAAAACAGATGACACAGAAAAAAGCTCCCTTTTGGGGAGCTCTTTGTGTTTATACAAGTTCTTTTTTGATAGCGTTGAGCAGCTCGTCGTAGGTTTCAAATGCGGGAAGATCGGGATTGTCCGCCTTGATTTTTTCGGGGCTCTTGAATAAAAATCCCGCCTTGCTGGCGTTTATCATTCCCAGGTCGTTGTAGCTGTCGCCGCTTGCGATCGTCTCAAAGCCGCAGGACTGGAGCGCCTTGACGGTAGTGTACTTTGACTTTTCGCAGCGCATTTTAAAGCCTGTGATCATACCGTCCTCGCCGACGATAAGCTCATTGCAGAAAATAGTGGGCATACCCAGCTTTTTCATCAGAGGAGCGGCAAACTGAGCGAAGGTGTCGCTGAGGATGATTACCTGGCAAACCGAGCGGAGCTCGTCGAGAAATTCCTTTGCGCCTTCCATCGGGTCGATCGTGGCGATAACGTCCTGGATCTCCTTCAAGCCGAGACCGTGCTCCTTGAGAATGTTGAGCCGGTAGTTCATCAGCTTGTTGTAGTCGGGCTCGTCGCGGGTTGTTTTCTTCAGCTCGGGAATGCCCGAAGCCTCCGCAAAAGCAATCCAGATTTCAGGGACAAGCACGCCTTCAAGGTCTAAACAGGTGACATACATTTGCAATACTTCCTTTCTTATTTCCAAATTACCACCGCATAGTATATCACTTTTCCCGCGTTTCGTCAATAAATACCGTAAAATTCCGCGTCCGTTCTCAGCGGTATTTTATATTTGTATTTTTATAGAATGCGTCCTCTCCCAATTTAACGCCCTTCGGCAGAGACGCGGTTTCCGGCTTTGTGCAGCTGTAAAAGGCTTTTTCACCGATTTCTTCAACGCTGTCGGGAATATAGATCTCGGTGATTTCCGTGTCAAACGCCTCATCCTGTATCTTCTTGAGTCCCTCGGGAAGAAAAACCCACAAAAACATCTGCGATAAATAAGATAAATTATTGATTTTGTTAACACATCGTGCTATAATCAAAGTAATTATATGCTATTTTGTTATCCTCAAGGAAAGGAGCTGATGATATGGAGCGTGCCGGCAAAGGCAAAAAAATGCTGCGCGTAATAGGAATCGACTTCGGAACGTCGTCGACATATATGAATATCAAGCGATATGACCTCGACAATCCCGCCAAGGACAGCTTTAACTACATTCCCGTAGCCTTTGAGCACGGAGAGTCAAAGGGCAGCCTGATCTCGGTGATACGCGAAAACAGCGACGGGACCTTTGATTTCGGACGCATCGCCAACGAGGAGACGGAGGGCTCGGTGATCCATCGCAACTTCAAAATGGATCTTGAAAGCTCCGACGCCGAAAAGCGGGAAAAGAGCCGGAGCCTTGTGCTCGTTCTGTTCAAATATCTGAGAAGCGTGTACGAGCAGCAGCTCAGCCAGCTCGGAGATGAGGACGACGAGGTTGAAACCAACATTTCCTATCCCGTAAAATGGCAGGAGGACACCGCCGCCTTTATGGTACAGGCGGCAGCCGAGGCAGGCTTTGAAAACGTAAAGGGAATCGACGAGGCGACCGCCGCGATTTCCACGGTGATCAGCCGCAATTTCGATAAGTTCACCTCGCTCGGGATATTTTCCGCAGACAAGCCGGGCTATCTGCTTATTGTCGATATGGGCGCCGGCACGACCGACCTCGCGCTGTGCAAGTATTCCTTTTCCTCCGTCGGCGGCAAGCTAACCGCCGATTCGGTCAAGGTGGAAATCGTTTCCAACTGGCCGCTCAGCCTCGACGATCCCACCTTCGGCGGACGTGAAATCGACGAGGTGCTCGCCGACTATGTTGAGGAATATCTGCGGAGCGTTCTGCCCGATGAGCTCCAGGAAATGGTGCCCGCTATGGTTCGGATGGGCAACAACGTAAAGCTCTGGAAGGAGAACAATGTTTCTGTAAACATCAACAGCCGAAAGCCCGTCACCACCTGCGGCTTTGTCAGGGCGTATCCGGGTGTTGCGGGAACAAAATTTCCGCCGCTCACGCGCGAATCCTTCGAAAAACTGATTGACGATTTGCTCGACGATTACAAATATCTTGTTTCGGGCTGTATTCAGAACGCCTGTTCCGCCGATCCGGATTTCAACGGGCAGGGACTCGACCTCGCGATCCTCGCAGGCGGACACAGCTCGTGGTACTTTGCCAAGGATATTCTTGACGGAAAAATGGAGGGACTTGACCATCCCGCGCTCGACCGCGTACGCTCGGATCCGCACCGCATTTTCCAGATCCCTAATCCGCAGTCGACCGTGGCGCTGGGCTTGGTGTATCACCGCCTGCTCTCGTCCTTTGTGCTCGGAAAAACCGAAACCGTGGATCTCTCGTGGGTCAAGTATCTCTGCGACGACGAGCCCAACCGCGAGTTTTACACTCAGCAGTATTCCGACACGCTTGACGACGATATTTACCGCGCCGCGCTGGATTTTACCTCGCGGTACGATTTTCCCGTCACCCACGAAATTGACAAATATATTTCAATATTCTTCACAAATCCGCCTTGCCGCGAGGTTTTCAGGAGCAAGCCGTTCTTCAGGGACAAGCAAAGCGACATCTGCTTCTGCGCCAGAAAGGGAATGGGTTCCCTCAACGGCTTTGCCGTTTCGCTCTACGGGATCTACTACGATTCCAGGTGCTCGGCAGGCTGCATTTCATGGGAGACCTTCAAAAACAGCCGCATCAGGTTCACGGGCTGGAACTCCGACAAAATAACTGTCGGCAACACGGTGATCCCGGTAAGCCGCCAGTGCTCAAAGATGTGTATGGACTACCTGAAGCGGCTGCAGGTATACATTAATAACAGTATCTATTAATATTTAAATAAAAGGAG
>ONIJ01000217.1 GCA_900317875.1 uncultured Eubacteriales bacterium | reverse complement strand
TCCGCCTTTGGAAACCTTGCGATAATCTCGACGTTTCCGCAACGGCGTGTCAAAACAATCTTCAATATTTGACTTTTTAAGGAGCGGGAGAAATCCTGCTCCTTTTCGCTTTTGCAATTTTGCTGCCGTTTTATATTCAGAACAATATTATTCCATAACTTCCCTTTTTTCTCAAAGTATTTTGAAAAACGGATAAAAAAGTGACGTTGACTTTGCGCCGTTTCGGCTTTATAATTATGATTAATCAAAGGGCGCTGCCCTCAAAATTTTTCCGCAATTGCGAAAGGAAAGATGAGTATGAAAAAGTTGGTATTTTTGCTCGCCGCCATTATTCTGACGGTATCTGCCGCAGGCTGTTCGGGTTCAAAGGACAGTAAGTCAAGCTCCTCCGAGGCTTCCGCTTCCTCGTCGGATAACTCTGAGGCAAAAAGCTCCGCTTCCTCCGAAGCAAGCGGTGAAGCCGCTTCCGAGACAGGCGAAACAGGCAATACTTCTGCCGGCACCGAGGGCACAGCCGTTCCCGCTCCGTCCGAAGAAGTAACATACGTTGTGGATTCGGACACGACCGAAGAGATCTCAACGATCGAAAGATACAGGGAGTTTTTCCTGAAGGAAAAAGCCGACCTTGAGAAAAGTAAAAACACTATGGTTTCAAGAGGACAGTACGAGTCATTTGAAGCTCGCGATCTGTCAAAATACGGTATTTGGGAGTTTGAGCCGTGGCGCTGGACCGATCACTACGGAAAAGAATATCAGTATCCTGTGCTGTATAACGCAGGACAAAACGACGAATGCCTTCTGATCGAAGGTATCGACGGCCACCTGTACAGGTTCACCTGCTATTCGCAAATGCTGAAGCTGCAGGATCTCGGCCTGCTCAACGAATAAACCGAAAAAGCAACGGACTTATTTATCAGGTCCGTTGCTTTTTGAAAGAGCGGAGCGTCAGCGGGAATAACGCTCGGGCGGATTTTCAGCGGTGCCGGGGATTTTGATCCGAATTTATTTTACGTGGACTTGACAAATTTTGGCTTAAATTTTATAATTGAATACAGCAGATACCTATCAAAAAACAGGAGGGGCATATATGAATATATGGCACGACATTTCACCCAAGAGGATTACACCCGACGATTTCTACGCGGTGATCGAGATTTCAAAGGGCGACAAGAACAAATATGAGCTCGACAAGGAAACAGGACTTCTCAAACTTGACCGCGTTCTGTTCACCTCCACTCACTATCCCGCAAACTACGGCTTTATTCCGCGCACCTTTGCGGACGACGGCGACCCGCTCGACGTTCTGGTTCTCTGCAGTGAAACCATTCTCCCGATGACTCTCGTAGAGTGCAAGCCTATCGGTATGCTCAATATGATCGACGGCGACAGCCGCGACGAAAAAATCATCGCTGTTCCGCTCAACGATCCCAACTACAACACCTACAACGACATCAAAGACCTGCCAAAGCACGTATTCGAGGAGATCCAGCACTTCTTCGCCGTTTACAAATCCCTTGAACACGGCAAGGAAACCTCGGTAGCCGAGGTAAGCGGCGCCAAAAAGGCAAAGGACACGATCAAAAAGTGCATTGAGGGTTACATAACAGACTTCCAGATGGCATAATCAAAGGGCGCTTAGTGCGCCTTTTTATTTTTTATAATTTTTTTCGTTTTTATGCAACAAAAGCCCCGAAAATTTACACTGTATAATCGAACGATATCGTTGGAGGCAAATTATGAGCGGCAATTTGATTCAAAGGGCAAAGGCGGGCGATAAGCAGGCGTTCGCTCAGCTTTATCTGAGCAACAGGGACAGCCTGTTTCGCTACGCGTATTTTAAGCTCGGAAATGTTCAGGACGCGCAGGACGCTGTGTCGGACTGTATTGCGGAGGCGTACGCCGGCGTTACTCTGCTAAAAAGCGAAAAGGCGTTTACCTCGTGGCTGTTCAAAATTCTGTACCGCGAGTGCTGCAGGATACTCAGAATGAGAAGCGTAAAATCAGCCGAGGAAAGCCTTGATCTGAGCGCGGAGATCCCAGTTTATGATTCACATCTTGCGCCGGAGCTGGAGGAGGCGCTGAAAACCCTTCAGCCGGACGAGAGGGACATTGTGCTGCTGTCGGCGGTGGCAGGATACAAAACGCGCGAAATTGCCGAAATGCTCAGCCTCAATCACGCGACCGTGCGGTCAAAGCTTTCGCGCTCGCTTGCGAAAATGAAGAACTTTTTGGAGTGACGGTTATGAAGGATTATGATTCAATAAAAGAAAAATTCGATAACAGCGGAGTTAACGCTCCCGATACAATAAACGAACAGCTCATAATGGAAAAGCTCGGCAGCGCGCAGCCCGTTCAGGTCGTGCCGCCAAAAAAGAGCAAAAAGAAGGTGCTTGCCGGCGTGTCGTCAGCGGCGGCGGTGGCGGTTGTGACAGCGGGCGCGATCGCGCTTACGTCGGTATTGTCAAACAAGCCCGTTCAGAGCCAAAGCTCGTCTGCCTTGGAGGAGAAGGTCGTCGTCCGGGAGGAGGACGTCGAGGGGCTCCGCAGCTTCAAGAGCCGTGAGGAGGTAAGGGAAACTCTGAAAACGGCTATCAAGGTAAACGACGTGTTTATGAATGCCTCAAAATACAGAACGGAAAAGGAATACTTCAATGAAATCGCTGCGGACGCGGACAGCGCCTCAGGCTCAACCGGAAGCGCGTCAGGCGGCTCATCAAACGGCGCGTCCGCAGAGACAGGCGCGGGCACTGTTCCGAATACGGGCGCGGATTCTTTCGGCGGCACCTATACTCAGAGCGTCGGAGTCGATGAAGCTGATGTCATCAAAACGGACGGAAGGTATATTTATTATTTAGACAGCTTCGATTCCGAGATCGAAATATTCACAGCCGACGGTGCAAACTCCAAAAAAGCAGGAAAAATTTCGATGGACAATAATAAGGACGGCAAAAACTTCATTGAATTTTTCCTTCGCGGCGACAGGCTGGTCGTCGTATGTCAGGATAACAGCAGTCAAGCCGGAACGGCGGCGTATGTTTACGACATTTCCGATATTGAAAATGCAAAGCTCGTTGACAGCTGCAGCCAGAGCGGACAGTATGTTTCGTCGAGAATGATCGGCGACACGCTATATCTCGTGTCAAGCTATGAATTTTACGACGAAGATTTGCTTCCCGTTTTTAACCGAAAGCCGGCGTCCACGCCCGATTCCGCGGAAATGAACGAGCTCCCGTTCGAAAACATTTACTCGGTTGAGAATCCTTCGCAGAACAGCTTTCTTGTGTTAAGCTTTCTCGACGTGAAGAAGGGCTCCGAGGCCGCGGAGGCAACGGCGATAATCGGCTCGGGCGATACCGTCTACTGCAGCAGGGACAATATGTATATCACCGCCTGCGAGTGTATTCCCGCAGTATACACAAGGATCACCGCGCTCGAGGACGTCGATAAGTATTGGGAAGGCGAAGGCGGCGACGTGATGACCTATCAGGAGTTTTACTCTCAGCAGATGACCGGGATCATCAAGGTCAACCTCGCAAACGGAATCAAATTCACCGCCTCGGGCGAGGTTGAGGGGCGCGTCAACAATCAGTATTCAATGGATGAATACAACGGCAATCTGCGTGTGGCGACCACCTCGATGAATGAGGATTACGAGGATGTGAATAACCTCTTTGTTCTCGACGAGAAATTAAATCAGCTCGGCAAGGTGACGGGCTTTGCCGAAAACGAGTCGATACAGGCGGTGCGGTTCATCGACAAAACCGCCTATGTCATCACCTACAGACAGACCGATCCGCTGTTTGTGATCGACGTTTCAAATCCCTCAAAGCCGCGCATCGACGGCGAGGTTAAAATCAGCGGCTTTTCAACAATGCTGGTTCCCGTGGACGAAAACACCCTGCTCGGCATCGGCTACCACACCGAGGAGGATCCGTCGGTCGCTTCGAATGCTCAGAACGCGCTCAAGCTCGTAACCTTTGACGTGACGGACAGGAGCGATCCGAAGGTGCTCGACTCAAAGATCTTCCCGTTCCTCTCCTCGGCGGTTCAAAGCGATCCGAGGGCGCTGCTTGTGAACAGCGAGCGCGGAGACTACACCATCCCGACAAGCTACTACAAGGACAGCGAATACAGGAACGGCAAATACCTGATCTATGAGGTTCCCGAAACTAATAACGGCTTGATCAATTTCCGCGTGGACAACGGAAAAATCAACGTGATCGACGAATACAGCTCGGAAAACCTGACGAGATATGACTGCTACTCGTTCAACCGCTGCGTGTACGCGGGTGATTATCAGTATATTTTGTCTTCAGAAGTCAATGACAATTACTATTACTCAAACAGCGTCAGGGAGCTTGACAGCCTTTCATCACAAGTGAATATTGAAGCGGTAAAATACAAATAAGAACGGAACAGGGGAGTCCTCGCGGACTCCCTTTTCGCTTTACGCAAAGGAGCGCGCCCCCTCGGACGCGCTCCTTTTAATATATTGGAGAAGTTTAGTTGTAGGTTATCTCATATTGAATCCGCCGTTCATTCGGTTGTCGTTCATACGGTCGCCGCCCATTCCGCCGTGTCCGCCCATCATCTGATTGGGGATGGTGTCGGTTTCCGAGCCGTTTACGATGAGTGTGCCGCCGGTCTTTTCAGCCTTGCCGTCGTAGTCGCAGGCCGACTGTCCGGTTATGTCGATCGTGCCGCCCGTGATGTAGAGGTCGCCGTTGGAGTCGATTCCGTCGGTGTCGCCCTGGCCCATCTTGATGGTGATGTTTCCGCCGTTTATGGTGATAACGACGCTCTGAGCGCTCGATTTTGCCGCCGCGTTGATACCGTCGTCGGAAGCCGAGATGTTGATCGTGCCGTCGTTGATGGTGATGTTTGTCGCCTCAATGCCCTCGGCCGAGGTGATGTCAAAGGTTCCGCCGTCGATCACAACGGTCGTCGTGCCCTGGATTCCGTCGCTGCCTGCGGTGATGTTGAAGGTGCCGCCGCTGATATAGATGTCGCCCACGGTGTCGTCGTCATTGTCGCCCGCGTGGATTCCGTCCTTCTGAGTGTTGATCGTGAGGTCGCCGCCTGCGATCGCGATCGTTTCGTTAGCTTCGATCGCGTCTGCGATGCAGTCGATCTTGATCGTGCCGCCTGTGATTTTAAGGTCGTCCTTGTCCGAAATTCCGTTGTCGGTGGAGCTGATCGTCAGCGTGCCCTCGCCGTTGAGAACGAGGTCGTCCTTCGAGAAGATCACCGCGTCGGTGTTGGTGTCGCCGTCTGCCGTAAAGCTGCCCGATACCGTGAGAGTGTTTTCACTGCCGCCTGCGGTGGTTACAAACACCTTGTCGGCGTTCTTCACATAGATCGCGGGAGAACTGTCATTCGTTATCGAAGCGCCGCTGAGCACGATCTGAACCTTGTCGT
Source organism: uncultured Eubacteriales bacterium (assembly GCA_900317875.1). Lineage (GTDB taxonomy): Bacteria > Bacillota > Clostridia > Oscillospirales > Acutalibacteraceae > Ruminococcoides. The sequence continues at coordinate 10,684 of ONIJ01000217.1, read as the reverse complement.
CGTCGCCCGCCTCAACGATGATCGAAGCGTTTTTGGCGCTGCCGCTGACTACGTAAATACCCGCCTCGGTGATCGTCAGATCCTTTCCGTCGCTGAGAGCAAGGCTTTTTGCGCCGCTTGTGTCGGCGGTCTGTTCCATATCCCTGTCGGTGAACGCGTCCGCCGAGGTGGTTTTTGAGGTTGAAGCCGCCGTCGCCGAGGTCGTTTTTGAGGCTGACGCCGATGACGATGAGCCCGAGGACGAGCTGCCCGAGCTGCCTGCGCAGGCTGTGAGTGACGCCGCCAGAACTGCGGCCGCGATGATTGCCGAAATCTTCTTAAACATAATTTATACCTCCGTTTTTGGTTTTATTATCAGGTCTTGTTTTTTCCTTCTGTGCTTTGAAGTATAAACCGTCAAACTTAAACCAACCTTAAATAATTTAAAAAATATAAAAAAATTTTAAAAATTTAAAAATATAGAAAATTTGAAAAATAAAAAACAAAAGGATTGGCTCAAATTGAACCAATCCCATTGATTTATTATTCGGAATCCGCCGCGGCTTCTTCCTTCTTTTCATTGTTTGCCTTGCGCATCGCAAGGAGCTTTTTGACGTATGCGATGACCTGAGCGCGGAAGATGAACAGGAGAACCAGCACTACCGCGAGGAACGAGAACCTCAGAACAGGCACGTCATAGGTCAGCGTGAGCAGCAGTCCCGCCGAAACGAAGCAGGCGGAAACGCCGAGCAGCACCTTCGGGTCGTAAACCCTGACGCCGCCGAGATGCTTTCTGCAAACCCACCTCATACAAATGTAGTGGCACAGAGAGTAAACGATGTAGCAGATCAGCGTGGTGTAGCCTGCGGCGACATAGCTCATACCAAACCAGCGCGGGCTCAGGAATACATAGTTCAAGGCTATGTTGAGCAGCGCTCCGAAAACGCTCGCCGACATTATGAACCACGATTTTTCATAGTAGAACTGGAACGCCGCGAACGCGTCGTACATATACATAAAGAACACGCTCAGCGCCACCGGAGGAACTACCCATTTTGCGCCCGCGTATCCCGGCGGAGCGAAAATCGAGATAGCCTCGGGGGCGAGCAGAATAAGGATCAGGTTTGCCGCGGCGACAACGAGGATTGCGGTGTACATAACGTGCGTCATATCCTGCGGCCGTTTTTCCTTGATTTTGCGGTAGATCCAGGGAGCCATAACCTGATTCAGCGTTGTGTTGAACATCGTCATAATCATCGCCACCGAGTAGGCGAGGCTGTAAATGCCCGCCGCGTCGTCGTTGATGTAGCGGCTGATCATAATTCTGTCGGAGCCGTAGAGCACTGTCTGCGAAAGGTAGTGCGGCAGCAGCGGCAGGTTGAACTTCAGCGCGTAAAGCCAGTATTTACGCGAGAAAAACTTTTTGCCGTGCTTCATCTGAACGAAGAAGCACCAGGTGTAAGCCGCGACGTTTACGATCAGCATTCCCAGGATTCGCGCGGAAACCTTGTGGTCGGCGCTCGAAAGAATGACCAAAATCATTCCGAGCGCGGGCTGCGCGAACATAACGATGAGCGTCAGGGCTGCGAGCAGCCTGTATTTGTTCTTGACTCTCTGCTCGGACGACCAGAACTGAAACGCCTCGGTCGTCCATATCAGCGCCAGCATAAAGCACATTTGCAGGGTGCTCAGGTTCAGCAGGTGATTGATCGTGTGCCTGAAAATGAAATATATGATCGTCCACGCCGTTACAAGCGTCAGCGAAAGTCCCTGCATTGACGAGGAGTATATTTTGGTGTCGTGCTCAAATTTAACCAAGCCCTGCATAAAAACGCCGTATGACAGCCTGAGAGTTATCACGATGGATACAATGCTCATCCAGGACAGGAAAACGTTGTATTCGCCGTATTGTCCCTCGGTGAGGAGTCGGGTGAATAGGGGAGTGGAGATAAATCCAATCGCCTTCTGCATAAAATTGCATAACAAAAACCACAGCGAGGCTCTCACCTGTACGGGCATAGAGGAATATTTTTCTTTTAGCTTTGAAATCATAAGTTATCCTTCTTTAGCTTGCCGTACTTCTTATAAATCGATTGGTAGTAAGTATATGGCTTTTCTGTATCAATAAAGCTCGTTTCGGCGTGATGACCGTAGCGCTCCTCCTCGGGAGGCAGCTTTGTGTAGTCGCCGAAAACGATGCGCAAATGCTTGTCGTAATCCTTCGGACAGCGTATCACCGTGTCCTCAAACGGCATTTCGGTGAAGCCGTCGTAGATCTCGGCTCTGTTCATCAAAAACTGCAGAGCCTTTGAGTCCCAAAGATGAGCGGTGACGGTGTGTTCGTCAAACGGATAGCGCTGAGCCATCCTGAGGATCCTGTCGGTCCAGAAGCGGTAGGGCAGCAGCTTGAGCGGAAGGACCGCGAACCACATCAGCTTTGAGCGCGTCCTTTCGAGGTCGCTCAGCCGCAGACGGCGCTTTTCGTTGAAGCGCTTATACATTACCAGCTTTTTGCAGAATTTAATTCTTCCCTTGTCGTTCTCGGGAGTGCCGCACATCGGGAAAATGTCGATAAACACGCCCTTGAAGGAGTCGGGATCCCTTTTTTCAAAGGATTCGATAAAGGTTGTTTCGGTGTCGTAAACCTTTGCCTCAAGCGAGTCGCGGTGAGGACAGTCGCTCGAAATGAGCAGCTTATACCGCGGCGGAAGCTCGCGTTCGGCAAGCTCGATGAACCGCTTGAAATCGACGTCCGGAAGCGCGACGTCGAGGTCGTCGTCCCACGGAATGAAGCCGTGGTGACGAACCGCGCCTATGCAGGTCCCGCCGATCGCGTAATAGCGGAGCCCGTGGCGGTCGAATATTTTCTTGACTTCCTTGTATATTTCCAGAATGACACCCTGCAGCGGGCTGAGTGTGTGCTTCTGTTCGGTCATTATACCAATTCCTTTAAAACAGCTTGCGCGCGAGCGGCGGACAAATTGCGATCAGTGCGCCGTACGCCTTGCTGGTCATTTTGTAGGAGCTGATCAGATAGGGGAAAATCCCGCTCCTGACATATTTCACGAGCGTTTTCTCGCTCTGCTTATCGCGAGTTTCAAGCCTTGCCGCCTGGCGGTAAAAGGCTATCGAGTAGCGCGTGTCGCGGTTTTTTACGTGCCTTATAAGCGACGGAAATTTTTCCTTTACAAGCTCTCTTGTGTGCCCTGCGGCAATGTAGTAGTCGAGCCGCTTTGCGGTAAAGGGCGAGTGCGTTACGCTCTCGTCGTTTATGCGGTAAAAATACAGTCCTTCGTCGAGGTGGATGATTTTTTTTGCGGCGCTGAAAAGGCAGGGCATTATGTAGTAATCCTCGAATATCATATCCTCGGGGAACCTCACCCTGTCAAACAGCTCCCTGCGGTACAGCTTTCCCCAAACCGAGGTCGTAAGCCCCGTGTTTTCGGTCAGAATGTGGCGCATAGCCTCCTCTGAGGTGTAAACGCGTTTTCCGCCCCTGCCCATATCCTGACTCGCGGCGGAGGAGATCTCGGCGCCGCTTTCGTCCATAAGGCTCAAAAGCGTGACGAACAGGCTGTCAAAAACCTCGTCGTCGCTGTCCACGAAGGTGATCAGCTCGCCCTTTGAGGCGTCGATGCCCTTGTTGCGCGCGTGCGACATTCCTCTGTTTTCCTGATGAATGACGTGTATCCTTTCGTCGGCGCAGGCAAAGCTGTCGCACAGAGCGGGGCTTTTGTCGGTGGAGCCGTCGTCGACGATTATTATTTCAATGTTTTGATAAGACTGCTCAGTCAGAGACCTTATGCAGCTTGACAGATATTTTTCTGTGTTGTAAACGGGAACCACTACCGATATCAGCGGCGTCTTTTTCATCCTTACGTCCTTTCAGCGGCAGCAGAGCCGCGCAGATTATCCACCAGAACATCGAGGCGTTCAGACAGCTCAGCGCAATGAAGGTGATGCCCGTTATGAGCAATGGCAGAAAAGACTCGACGCCGAGCTTTTCGGTGCGGTTTTTCTTCATACTGACAATAAAATTAAAGAAAATCACAAACATCATAGCCACGCCCACAAGTCCCCACGAAAGAACAACGTCGAGATAGGTGTTGTGGGAGATATGCGAAAAGACGTAGTATTGCGCTGTTTCGTTGTACTGAAAGCCGTATCCGAACAACAAAAGGGGAATGTTTGTCACCAGCTCGCCGAGGTAAAACTGCATAATCATAATTCGGTTGGAGGTGATCGTGTCGATGTTAACATCGGTTCCCTTGTGCTCCTGCAGTCTGATAAGGGTGTTGTCGATGAGAATCAGTATTCTTCGGCTGAATATGGTGGCGATCGTCAGACCGCCGATCATCAGCCTTCTTACAAAGCGGAAGCGCCTTGTGGTGACTCCGAGCAGCGACTTGAACGCGAAGAAAATGAACATCAGCAGCGTGACCGCGAGTCCCATCTTTGATGAGGTGAACAGAATCAGCGCTACCAGAATGAAGATGTAAATATAGTCGCGCACCTTGTGCTTTGAGGTGATCGTGAACAGCATCGCAATGGCTACGCACATATAAAGCGCGTAGTAGTTGGGATCGTTTGCGAAGGCCTTGAGCCTCCAGGTGGTAAGGTATTTCCACAAATCGATTTTTCCGAAATAGAAGCTCATAAACATCGCCGAGGAGAAAATGCAGCCGAAGGCGAATTTTCGCGCTATCTCGGAGTAGTTGAGCTTTATGTCCTTGTTGACAAGCACGCACTCAACATAGTAAAGAACCATAATCGAGCCCAGATTTGCAAAAATAGAATGCATATTGTTCATCGCTATGGTGTGGATGACCTCCCACAGCGAGAGCATAATAACGTGAGCCGCAGCCTTGAAGTTTACGCGTTTTGATTCAAATATGTATACAACCGCCGGAAACGCCAGCATCACGGCGACCAGATACGATACGCTCAGGCCGTCGAAAAGGCGGATGTTAGGCACAAGCATAAAGCACAATCCGACTCTGTAGTTGTTGTCGCCCAAGCAAAGTCCGGCAAACGCGGAAACAACGGCGGCGTAGAAAAGCATCTGGACCTGAAGCATCAGTCCCGCGAACGAGAACGCGAGAAAGGCTATGAGCAGTCCTTCCGCCAGCTTGGCTCTGTTTAGTGTCAATGTCAAGGGAGTATCTCTCCTTCAATGCCGATCCCTCATTTTGAAATCGGTGATAAACATTCCTTGTATTTATTGATTGCAGTCTGCGCCGCGCTGTCCCAGTTGTATTCCTCCGAGAGGCGGAGCGCGCTGCTTGAGTAATCCATCAGTTTGCGGCGGTTTTCCACGGCTTTCCTGATTGCTGTGGCAACGCTCTTTGCGCTGCTGCCGCCGTTAAAGCCCGCGCCGTACTGTTCCGCCTTGCCCGCGAAGGTCGTGCCCTCGGTCAAAAGACAGGGAAGCCCGAAGGACAGCGCCTCCAGCACGCTCATCGGCATTCCGTCGGAACGCGAGGTCTGGATGAAAATGTCGCTGTCGAGCAGGATCCCGGTTTTTTCCTCTCCGAAAACCGCGGGATGCAGGGCGATAAGCTCTTCGGCGCCCGCCGAGGAAATCATCATCTTTATCTCGTCGGCAAAGCGCGCGCCGCGGTCGTCGTCGGGACCGTAGATGTCAAGACGGCAGTTGTTTGAAAGAAGGTATTCCTTCTGCGAGGCGAACGCCTCGATCATAATGTCGAGCCCCTTCACGTATGGCTGCAGCCTGCCGATATACACAAAGCTCAGTCTGTCGGAGTGAAACGAGGTCTTTGTCACGGGCTGACGCTCGATTCCGTTCGGAGCGATAAACGGGTTGCTGCCGAAGGCGCACTCGTTGAGCTCGGTTTCGGAAAGGCACTGAATGCCGGCCGCCTTTTCGCAGAACGGACGGAACAAAAGCAGATTGGCAGGCAGCTTTTTCAGCCTGCTTTTTTTCTGCGCGGCTCTGTTGAGCGAGCTGTGCGGAACGATAATATAGGGGATACCGAGCTTTCTCAGCCTTTTTGCAATGCCGAGGTATTCGGGGATATAGAGCTCGTGAAACACCGCGAGATCGGGACGGCTGTAGGGCGGGGGCAGCTCGTCGAGGCTTTTTGCGGAGAAATTCTGCTCCAGTCCCTCGATTTCAAAATGCTCCCTTATGTTCCACAGCGCCGCGTCGGCAAGCCTTCTCTGGTGCTTTACGTGCCCGGGAACCACAACGTTTACGCCGCTCGCCCGAAAGCTGTCGAGCTGCGCGATGTGTAAAATAACCATAATTAATTTCTTTCCTTGGCTCTCAGCGCTTTGTAGACTCCCTTGCGCATCCAGGCGGGCATAACGCAGACCGCCGCGTGAGGGTAGGTGCTGAAAATATAATCCCTGCGCGAGATTTTTCCCGATTTTCTCAGGCTCTTTCTGAACCTGATCATCTTTTTTGCAAAGGGGCGGCCTCCGCGCCTTTTATAGAAGTCGGCGGGAGTGCGCATCTTTACGAGAACGTCGGGCAAATTGGCGGTTTTTACTCCGCTCTGCAATACCCTTGACCACAAATCGTAGTCCTCGAACAAATTGAAGTCGCTGCTGTAGCCTCCCGCGTTGAGAACCGCGCTTTTGCGGAACATCACGGCGGGATGATTGAAGGGGTTGCGCCTTTTGCTGTAGCGCAGGATCTCCTCGTGGGTGAGGGGAACGGGGCGCTTTGAAAGCGGCTGCTCGGGGTCGTCGGTAAACTCCTCGACCGCGCCGCTGAGCACGGCCAGCTCGCTGTCGCCGTCAAATGCCGAAAGCTGCTTCCGGCAGCGGTCGGGCACGCTTATGTCGTCTGTGTCCATTCGTGCGACCAGCTCGTTTTCACAGTGCTCAAGCCCGATTTTAAGCGCGTTGCCAAGTCCCTTGTTTTCGGGGAGCCGCACAACGTCGAGCTCGCCGCTGCGCTCCTCAATGACCTTTTCAAGCTCGGGAGTGAGCTTGCCGTCGCAAACCAGCACAAGCTGCGAGGGCTTTTCGGTCTGGGAGAGCATACTGTCGAGCGCCTTTTTCAGATACTCGGGCTTCTCTTTAAAATATACCGACATCAGCACGGAATATTCCATTGTGCTTACCTGTATTCGTAGTAATAATACTTTGAGTTCTTCTTGTAGGTCTTGCGCGACGCGGGCTTGCTGTTGTAAACAAAGCCGAGCACGTTTGCGTTTGCGAAGTTGAGACGGCGGATCGTTTCGTCCATCTGTGAGGTTCCCGTGGAATTGTGCATAGCGACGATGAGGTAGCCGTCGATGACGTTTGACAGCATAGCCGCGTCGGAAACCACGGTAACGGGCGGAAAGTCGACGATGACATAGTCGTAAACGACCTTGAGCGCCTTGACGAGCTCGGTCATCTGGGGAGATTCAATGAGCTTTGTCGGGTCGGGCGGAATCGTGCCCGCGGGGATGACGTCGATGTTGAAGTCGAGGTTGCTTACAACGGGAAGCTCCCTGTAGCCGTCCTCCTCGGCGAGAAAGTCGCTCAGGCCGGGACGGTTCTCCATTCCGAGCTTCGAGGCTACCGTGGGAATACGCATATCGCAGTCCACGATAACGACCTTTTTGTCGATCTGAGCCAGCGAGATCGCGAGGTTGACCGAAACGGTGCTCTTGCCCTCGCCTCGGTTGGCGCTTACAACGCCTATGCAGCGGTTCTTAAGACCGGGAAGGGAGAAGGTGACGTTTGTTCTTAGAGTTTTGAACGACTCCAGAACGGAGAATGAGGAATTTTCGGAGAGCAGCATTTTTTCGGGATTGAAAACCTTGTTTTTGCTGTTTTTCTTTTTGAATGAGAACATTATGCTTTTCCTCCTTCCGTATTGTTTTTATCCTTTTCCTTCGGTGAGGCGTAATAGTAATTCTGATAGTAATCAAAGCCCTTGTTTTCGTTCATATTCGGGATCACGCCTACAACGGGCAGGTTGTATCTGCCTTCGAGGTCGCCTTCGCTCTTGAGGGTGTCGTCGCGGAAATATCTGATGAGAACGTAAGCCAGCGAGAGCGCAAAGCCCACGAGAGCTCCGATGAGCGCCGAGGAAACGTAGTTGGGGCCGAACTTGGTTTTGGGTACCTGAGGCTCGTCAACTGTGGACATCGAGCTTCCCTTTACAATGATCTTCATTTCATCGGGAGCCTTCATCGCGATCGCCTGCGCGATTTTGTATGATTTCTGAGGATCGGTGGTTATTACGCTGACCTTGATGATCTGGGTGTTTTTCTCGATCTCGGTCGTCACGTATTTTGCCATCTGAGAGGGGGATATATCGAAGTTGATAATGTCCGAAGAAGCGGCTGCCTTGAGCACCGTGTTACTTGTGAGGATTCGGGCGTAGGTCTGGACCAGTTCTTTGGACGCCTGCAGATCCGAGGTGGAAACCGTGGACTTCTGCGCCTGGATCTGAGTCTGGTTGTTTACAAACGCCGTGAAGGTCGCCTTGTAGGTAGGCTTTACAAAAATCAGCGTCGCAAGGTAGAACACAAGCGCCATTACCGCCGCGCTGGTCAAAATCAGCCACAGCTTTTTCAACAGCATCGACAGCAGCGGAGCAATGTTTACCTCTATTTCGCGGACGCTGCTGTCGTTTTTGGTTTTGGTGACAATTTCTTTTTCCATTTTTATCTAAACTCCTGTTTCGTGCTTGATGATTTACTTTATATTTTTAACAGCCTTGATTTCCTGCTTAAGATACCGCCTGTGGCGTATCGGATTTGCAACCAGTCTGTAAATCAAGAAGAAGGGGTATACAATTTTATGCTTGTAAACAAAGGGGTTCGAATATTTGAACCTTGATCTTTCGGGAAAAATACGCTTTAAAATGTATTTTCCCTTTGCGGGCTTTTTTCCGTCGGACAGGCTTTCCAGATCCCTTTTTATCAGGTTGCTCAGCTTTCCGAAGGTGGTGCATGACATAATGAACCGAAGCATTTCGAGCTCGCCGCTGTTGAGCTGCTTTATGCTTTCGCTGATCATCTCGGGCTGTGTGTACAGCTTTTCGGAAAGGCTGCGCAGCTTTTCCTCAAATTCCCTTATGCCCATTTTTTCAAGCTCGCCCGTAATGTAATCGAAATCAAGCCTGAGCTTGCCGGAGTGCAGCGCCACATATTCGTCGGCGATCGTCCGGTAGCCCGTGCCTCTTACCTCGTAGTGCTTGAAAGCGTGAAATACAAGGAAGATGTAGAAATCGTCGTCGGTAAAGCTGTAGCCGTACAAATTGCCCTCGTCCTTTACAAGACGGCTTTTTACATCCCTGTAGTAGTCAAATACCTTCTCAAATTGTACGATCTCCTCGACCAGCGAACGGTGTATTTCAAAGTTGTATATCGGCGGCTTTGAGTATTCGTCCGAGGAAAACTCATCCGAGCGGAATACGTAGCCGCGCTCAAGCATAATCTGCTTGGCGTCCTTGGTTCGCCCGGGGTCGACAAGTATATCGTTGTCGGCAAATTCGCGGGAGCCGTAGCTTTTGTAGAAGCCGTTGAGAATCGCGCCCTTGAGCGGAAGGTACCAGATCCCGTTATCCTCAAACGCTTTGAGGATCTGTTTCCGCTCCGCGTCGAACAGCATCGTTTTCTTTACCGAATTGTTCAGCGCGTTTTTCCACCGCTTTTGCTCGGCTTCGTCTGCATTTTTGAACGCCTCGGTGGACATCAGCCCCTTGGCGGTGAGAGCCGTCATATTGTGCGAGCGGCTCAAATCCCACAAGACGTCAAAATCTGCCGAGTCGAGCTCCGCCGTTTTTCCCGTTGCGGCGCAGGCGGTGAGGTAGATATATTTTTCGGTTGTGTTCATATATTATTTTCCGCCTTTTATTTTTCGTTTAACTTTTCCGCCCATTCGTCTGAGCTTGTGAAGTACAAAACGGATCGGATAAATGAAATTCCAAAAGCGCGCGTAAAAGCGGTAGCCCCTCGAGTCCGTCGTGCAGTCCCTGCCTTTTCGCTTAAAGCCCGAAAGCACGCCGATTATCTGACTGTCGGGGATATACTCCTTTGCAAAGGTGTTGTCTCCGCGTATAACATAATCGTGATCCCTGACCTCGATAATGCGGTGCAGCACAAAGCCCTTTCCTTTTCGGCGGTACAGCGGAACGTCGTATTTGTTCAGCCTGCCTTCAAAGGTTCGCACAATAACAAGGTCGCGGTTTTCTTTGAAAAGAGGGCGCATACTCACGCCGCGTGTCTTGTAAACCAAAACTCCGTCGCGCTTGAGAATCTCCTCCATCGAGGAATCGGCGCTCATTCGTCGAGCGCTCCGATTCTGCGCAGAGTGGCGATTACCATATCCACGTCGCCTGCGATCTCTTCGCGGGGAGCGTCGTATTTGGCGCACATTTTGTCAACGACCTCGTCGCGTGTAGTGTCCGCCTTGAGGTGATTGATGATTTCGGCCGCGGTCTGATTGCTGCGTACAATGCCGCTGAAATCGGAATTTCCGGTGGCAACCATCACCTGAGTGTCGTCGATTTCCTGTGTTAGAAAATTGTCGTTGAGTTTCATACTTTTATCCTTCCTGCAACCGTTGTCTGAGCCAAAAGCCATAGTTGCGCATAATAATTCATTCTATACTATTATAGCACGTTTTGCAATACAGTCAAATGATTTTTACTGTAATGAGTATATTTTTTTGAAAAAAATAAGTGTATCGTGAATTTTTTCCCCGGGCGCTGCCTAAAAGGAGTATTTTCACTTGC
>ONIJ01000122.1 GCA_900317875.1 uncultured Eubacteriales bacterium | reverse complement strand
TTTTGCTATCCTCGGCGTGTCCTATTACCTGACGCTTCCGGTATTCGCGCAGACGATAGGCGAAATCAGCGGTCTTTGCACTGCGGAGAGCCAAATCGTCTTTGACTATCCCGACGAAACAACGCTGAGCGGTTCGGGAGCTGAGCGTGTCCACACGCTCGCGGAAATCACCGAAAAGCTCGGAGAAAAAATGCTGCACGGTTATTCGTTTCGTGAGATCAGCGAAACGCTGGAGCGTTACAGCTATGAGATAGAGGACCACGAAACGCCCCAGATGATCGAGCGACAGTATTTTGAAAACAGGACGGACGGCATCACGGCGTTTGAAAATATCCATTTCATCTTAGCGGACAGGGGAGAGAGTGCATGAAGAAAATCGCAAGCTTCACCGTCAACCACGACAAGCTCGAAAAGGGAATGTATCTGTCGCGGACGGACGGCGACATCGTCACCTACGACATCCGCATGAAAAAGCCGAACGGCGGCGATTATCTCGGCAACGGCACCCTGCACACCTTTGAGCATTTGTTCGCGACCTACGCGCGCAACAGCGAATTATCCGACAATGTGATTTATGTCGGTCCGATGGGTTGCCGAACAGGATTTTATTTTCTCGTAAGGAATAATCTATCACACGCACAGGCAATTGCGCTTGTCAAGGAGAGCTTTGCATATATCGCGCACTTCAGCGGCGAAATCCCCGGAGCCAAACGGGAGGAATGCGGCAACTACCGCGAACAGGACCTGAACGGCGCAAAGGAAACGGCAAAAGATATGCTGTCCGTTTTGCAAAACTGGACAGCAAAAGATTTGAAATATCAGGAGTAATCATCATGGCAAAGTATCAAAATATCGAATCCGCTCTGATTCACGGCGGCATTTCCACAGACGAATACACAGGGGCGGTCAATGTCCCGATTTATCAGACCTCGACTTATCAGCAGAGCGGCTTGGGTGAAGCGCCGAAGTGGGAGTATTCCCGCACCGGCAATCCCACCCGTGCCGCTCTGGAAGCACTGATTGCAGAATTGGAACATGGCAAGGCAGGCTTTGCCTTCGGTTCGGGCATGGCGGCGATCACGGCGGTTCTCAGCCTGTTTGAATCAGGCGACAAGGTGCTGATTTCAAGCAATGTCTACGGCGGCACCTTCCGCGTGCTCGACAAGGTTTTCAACCACTTCAATATCGGCTATTCGGTTGAAGACACGACGGATTTGGAAGCGCTGGAAAAGAAAATCACCCCCGACGTCAAGGCGATTCTTGTCGAGAGTCCCGCAAATCCGCTTCTGACGATCACCGACCTCGCGGCAGTCGCGGCGCTCGCCAAAAAGCACGGCATCCTTTCGATTGTCGACAACACCTTCATGACCCCTTACCTGCAAAGACCAATCGAACTGGGCGTTGATATCGTCGTTCACAGCGCGACAAAGTACCTCGGCGGTCACAGCGACGTGGTCTCGGGCTTGGTGGTCGTCAATGATGACGAGCTGGCGAAAAGACTCGCCTTTATCCAGAATTCCACGGGCGGTGTTCTCGGACCCTTCGACAGCTTTTTGCTGATAAGAGGAATTAAGACCCTCGGCGTGCGCCTTGACCGTCACGTTGAAAATGCCGAAAAAGCCGCGGCATTCCTGCAGAATCATAAGGCGGTCAAAAAGGTCTACTATCCCGGACTGCCTGACGCGCAGGGCTATGCAATCAACAAGCGTCAGGCGAAAAACGGCGGTGCCATGATTTCCTTTGAGCTTTACGAGAACTACAATATCAAGAAATTCTTCAAGTCCCTCAAGCTTGTCGCGCTCGCAGAGAGTCTCGGCGGCGTGGAGAGTCTTGTCTGCCATCCTGCGAGCATGACGCACGCGTCCATTCCCTACGAGGTGCGTCAGAAGGTCGGCGTCACCGACGGCTTGATCAGACTGTCCATCGGCATCGAAAGTATCGACGATATTCTCGCCGATTTGGAGCAGGCGATTGCGGAAAGTGAGGAATAAACATGGCACTCTATGACGATATGCAACAGTTGATCGGCAACACGCCGCTGGTAAAGCTGAACCATCTCGATTTGCCCGACGGTGTGAATCTTTATGCGAAATTAGAATTATACAATCCCTCAGGCAGCGTCAAGGACAGAATCGGAAAATATATGATAGCCGACGCGGAAAAGCGCGGTGTTCTCAAAAAGGGCGGCACGATTGTTGAGGCGACGGCAGGCAATACGGGTTTGGGAATCGCCTTTGCCGCGCTGAATAAGGGCTACAAAATCATCTTTGTGGTGCCGACAAAGTTCTCACAGGAAAAGCAGACGCTTCTCCGTGCGCTCGGCGCGGAAATCATCAACACGCCGCGCGAGGGCGGTATGCTCGGCGCGTGGGATAAGGCGGAGGAGATCCGCCGTTCCATTCCAAACGCGGTCACACTCGAGCAGTTCAAAAATCAGGCAAATCCTCAGGCGCATTATGAAACGACAGGCAGAGAAATCTATGAGGATTTGAACGGAGAAATAGATTATCTCGTTGCGGGCGCCGGCAGCGGCGGCACCTATTCGGGTGTTGCTAAATTTCTGAAAGAGAAAAATAAAAATATCGTCGGCGTACTTGCCGACCCCGAAGGTTCGACAATGGGCGGCGGCGAACACGGCGATTACAACATCGAGGGCATCGGCAACGACTTCATCGCCGATACGATGGATATGTCGCTCGTCGACAGAGTTGTCAAGATGAACGATGACGAAGCCTTTGACGGCGCGAGGGAGCTTGCGAAAAAAGAGGGAATCTTTGCGGGTTCCTCGTCGGGAGCGGCGCTTGCGGCGGCGAAAAAGCTGATTGAGAGCGGAGCACGCGGCAATATCGTGATTATCCTGCCCGACCGCGGCGACCGCTATTTCACCAAACATTTATATGAATAGGATTACAACATG
>ONIJ01000121.1 GCA_900317875.1 uncultured Eubacteriales bacterium | reverse complement strand
TCTTTGGCGCGCCGGAAGAGACTCGAACTCCCGACCTTCTGATTCGTAGTCAGACACTCTATCCAGCTGAGCTACCGGCGCATGTGCGCTCTCTTGAACGCAAGATATATAATACCATACTTTTCAAGAAAAAGCAAGTCTTTTTTGAGAAATAAATTCATTTATCTGATTAGCACAGTTTTTGCGAAATAATTTGGGAACGTTTCAGTCTATAAATTTTGCAATATATATGGTATAATAAAAGTTGTGAGCGGCATAAAATGTGGCTCAAAAACAAAAGGTTACAAGATATTGTGAATGTTGTTGAAAAATTGCAGGTCATTTTTGGTTATAATCGTGGTTATTAAGATTTGATTTTGCGGAAACAATGTGGTAAAATAGTTCATGGTAACGAATCAGTAACAAAACAGTAACATACAGAGAAACAACATCAAAAATGCTATTTCGAAAGGGTGTTATTTTGAAAAAGATTATCTTAAAACGTGTACCCGCTGTCGTTCTGACAGTCGTGCTGTTATTCACCACAGCATTTTCACTCAACATCCTCGCAGGCGCGCTGACCTTTACACCTCGCTTCGAGGAGCCTTCCTACAGCAATAAGTATTACAGCGCACCGCTCAATATCTTTTCCGCTGCGGGCTACGGTCTGCCTAACTGCACCGCATACGCGTGGGGCAGAGCATATGAGATCACCGGCACCAGACCCAAGCTCTCCACGAGCAACGCGGAGGATTGGTTCCCTTATAATCAGAGGACCGGCGCTTATGAATACGGCTGGACGCCTCGTCTCGGCGCGATCGCCTGCTGGTCATATCCCGGCGGCGGCGGACACGTTGCGGTAGTTGAGGAGATCAACAGCGACGGCACCATGCGTCTTTCCAACTCCGCTTGGAGTGCAAGATACGGCTCCTGCCCGTCCTTCTACATCACCGAAGCGAGCATCTATGACTCCAATCCCGGCGGCAGCAGCTGGTGGAACTTCCAGGGTTACATCTATGTGATCGATACTCCCGATGTTGTGGTCAATCCCGGCAACGGCGGCAGCGGCAGCAGCAGCGGCACCGATTACGAGGTCGGCTACTACGAGACCAACGTTTCCGGTACGCTCAACCTGAGAAGCGACGCCGGTACAAACTACAGCTCTGTCGCGAGTGTTCCTAACGGCGTTACGCTGGTGGTGACTGATATCAAGTCAGCCGGCGGAATTGTCTGGGGCAAGACAACATATAATGGCAAGAGCGGCTGGGTAGCGCTGAGCTACTGCGATTTCGTCAAGGGTCTCGGAGACTACGACGATGAAGATCAGGAAACAACAAGCGCCTTCAAGCCCACACTTCCCAAGAGACGCACCGATCCCACAACAGAGCCCGCTACCGAGCCTGTTACCGACGAAGAAGTGATGGAGACTGTTGTGATCGAAACCACCGAGGAGCCTACAGAGGTGCCCACCGAGGAAGTTACCACTGAGCCTACCGAGGAGCCGACCACCGTTGCTCCCACTACTATAGCTCCTACGACTATCGCTCCTACCACGATCGTTCCCACGACTATCGCTCCTACAACTATCGCACCCACTACGGTTGCTCCCACCACCGCGCCCGTCAAGAAAGGCAAGATCGCGGCGCCTGTCGGCAGCATCGGCGTAGGCGACGTTGACGGCGACGGTCTGAGAGATATCAAGGACGTCACCATGATCCAGCGCTATGTCGCAATGGGCGAGGATTCTCTCTCCGACGAGCTGATCAAGCTCTGCGACTTCGATTTTGACGGCAAGGCGACCATCTCCGACGCCACCAGGATCCAGCACTACATAGTTTTCGGTTATTGATCCCGAGAACAGGAATAACAAAAGCTTTTGCAGCCGGGTTTTCCCGGCTGCTTTTGTTTTGCGTATAAGCGAGGTCAACGCGAGTTTTGCTCCGGAAAACAGAAGGGAATTCCGATTATTCGTAGGGACGGATCCGCGTGTCCGTCCGAGATAAAGAAGCATCGTTTTCCTATCTGAACAACGGTTTCATAGGGACACTCGGTGCAGCGGACGGACACATGGGTCCGTCCCTACAAAGCACTGAAACTTTTTTTAACAAGCAAAAGGACCGTCGCAGCGCGACGGCCCTTTGTTTACATAAAGACTTATGACTTATTCAGCCTGAAGCTTGACGAACATTTCCTGCATATACTCGTAAACGTCCTGATCGACGTTGCCGAAAACATAGCACTTGTCGAGGTAATCCTCGCTCGGAGCGGTCAGCTCATTGTCCCTGATCTCCTCGGGGAG
>ONIJ01000222.1 GCA_900317875.1 uncultured Eubacteriales bacterium | reverse complement strand
TTACGGATAATTGGCGTTCTGTAGTCAAAATCACGGATTGGTTTTGGTTCGGTTATTTTTTACAATGGAATTATTCGGTAAAAAAACCACATCTCGATCATCCGATTTCATTGCGGATCGTCTGAAAAACTGATGAAATATTAAGCGCTTCGTTCTTCCCTGCGGCAATCGTCGTGCGGCGAAAACCATGGCGACTGAAAAAAGCAAAATAACGATTTGGGGAAAAATAATGAAAAAAGACAGCAATCAAAAGAACAAAAGATCGGAAATAGATCTTGTGCCGCTGCTTAAGGAATATCTGAAAAAAGCGTGGCTGATGGTGTTAGTCGGTGTTATTGTCGGAGGAATGGCTCTGTGCGCGACAAAACTGTTCGTGAAACCGACATACCGATGCAGGTTTTCTGCGTACATAAACAACAAGCAGTCAAAGCAAAGCTCGGAAGCGCTGAATTATTCCGACCTGAGCGCGTCAAAGGAACTGGTAAAAACCTACTCACAGATACTAAAAAGCAACACGATCCTCACCGCTGCGGCGAAAGAGATCGATCTGGACAAGCCGTATTCGCAGCTCAAGAATATGGTGACGACCGAAATTCAGGATGACACGGAGATAATAACGATTTATGTCGTCCACACCGATCCCGGAACGGCGTATAGTTACGCCGAGGCGATCTCAAAGACCGCGCCCGAATATATGATGAATATGGTCGAGGGCAGCTCGATGAAGATAATCGACTATCCCGAATACAACGACAAACGTTATAAGCCGAGTTATCTGCTGTATACGCTTATCGGCTTTTTGATCGGCGTTCTGGGCATGGGCGTTTACGTCACGATCTCTTACTTCAGGGACGATACAGTCAAGGATGAATCGGAGGTTGAAAATAAGTTTGCGATTCCTATTCTCGGTGTAATTCCCGATGTCAATACCGCAGGCGGAAAGCGCTCCGACCAGTATTACTACAGCTACTATGCGTCGGACGAAGCGTCTCCCGACAAGAACAAAAATAACGCAGGAGAAAGTGAGCAAAAAGATGATGAAAAACAAAAATAAGAGCAAGCCTGCCGCGATTCTTTTCGACGCCGACAAAATGCTCCTTTCCGATAATCTGCCGTTTTCGATAAAGGAAGCGTATAAAACGCTGAGAACCAACGTAATGTTTTCTCTGCCCGGCAACGAGAGCAAATGCCTCGGAGTGGTTTCCGCCGACAGAGGCGACGGAAAAAGCTCCATTTCGATCAACCTCGCGATCTCGCTTGCGCAGATCGGCAAAAGAGTCATCATCGTAGACTGCGACCTGCGTCTGCCGACCATTTCCTCAAAGCTCGGAATCGAGGAAAAAACCGGCTTGAGCAACTTCCTTTCGGGAAACATCGAGGATCAGAACGAGCTGATCAAGCGTTCCGACAAATACGGGATCGACGTTATCACCTCGGGCGATATTCCGCCGGATCCCACAACCCTGCTCGGCTCCGAGCAGATGGGCAACTGCATTAAACTCCTCAAAGAATACTACGATTATATAATCCTTGATTTCCCGCCCATTACTATCGTAAGCGACGCTGTGATCCTTTCGAACAATGTGGACGGTTATCTGATCGTTGTACGCCACTATTCGTCCGAATATAAAAAGATCGCGGAAACCGTAAGGCAGATGAAATTCGCCAGTGCAAAAATCCTCGGCGTTGTTTACAACGGTAAATCTAATCATCGCAAATACTACAAGCGCAGCAGCAAGTATTATAAGACGGGATACTATAAGGAGTATTATAAAAAATAACCGGTCTCTTGAAGGGTAGAAAATAGTAGGGAATGTGAAATAATGTTTTTAGCTTGTGATGTAAAACCTTTTGAAAAAAAGGTGTATTTATCCTCACCAACAATGCACGGAGAAGAAAGAGTTTTCGTAAAGGAGGCATTCGATACCAACTGGATGTCGACAATAGGAAAGAATATCGACGAAGCCGAAGAACTGGCTAAGGAGAAAATAGGCTGCAAATACGCCGTGGCGCTGACCACGGGCACTGCGGCGCTCCACCTTGCGGTCCGTCTTTCGGGAGTGAAAAAGGGAACCAAGGTTTTTTGCTCGGACCTCACATTTATCGCCACGGTAAACCCCGTGGTTTATCAGGGAGGAATCCCGATTTTGATCGACTCGGAATACGACACGTGGAATATGGATCCCAAAGCGCTTGAACTTGCGTTTGAAAAGTATCCCGAGGTAAAGCACGTGGTGCTCGTGAATCTGTTCGGCACACCGTGCAAGTATAAGGAAATCAGAGAAATATGCGATAAGCACGGCGCAAAGATCATCGAGGACGCTGCGGAGTCCTTCGGCGCGCAATACCGCGGTATTGCGGCGGGAAGCTTTGGCGACGTGAGTGTGATCAGCTTTAACGGAAATAAGATCATCACGGGAACCTCGGGCGGAATGCTGCTGACCGACGACGAGATGATTGCGGCGATGGCAAGAAAGCTTTCTACTCAGAGCCGCGACGACGCGTCCTGGTACCAGCACTCGCTGCTCGGCTATAACTACAGGATGAGCAATATCATCGCGGGTGTTATCCGCGGACAGATGCAGTATCTCGATGAGCATATCGCCGCCAAAAAGGCGATTTACGAAAGATACAAAGAAGGCTTTAAGGATCTGCCCGTGTCCCTGAATCCTTACGACGAGCAGAACGCCGAACCGAATTTCTGGATCACCTGTATGGTCGTCAACAAAGAGGCGATGTCGCGTCAGATCAGAAATGATTCAACCGTTACATACGACAGAGAGCACGGCAAAACCTGTCCGTCCGAAATACTCGATGCGCTTAAATCGATAAACGCCGAGGGAAGACCGATCTGGAAGCCTATGCATATGCAGCCGCTGTTTGAGTCCAACGACTATATCAGCGCAAACGGCAGCACAGGCGAGGATTTGTTTGAGAGAGGACTTTGTCTCCCGTGCGATATTAAGATGACGCCCGGGCAGCAGGACGCTATTATCGAAGTGGTAAAGTGCTGCTTTGGGTAAGGGGTTGTGGCTATGAGTAAGCATCGCCACGGCGGCATTTACGAGCGCTTTTTTAAAAGGCTGCTCGATATTGTCTGCGCTTTGCTCGCGATCACTGTTTTTTGCTGGCTGTACGCGCTTGTGGCGCTGCTGGTAAAAATCAAGCTGGGCAGTCCCGTTTTGTTCAAACAGGACCGTCCCGGAAAAAACGAAAAAGTTTTCAGATTATATAAATTCCGCACTATGACCGATAAGCGCGGCGAAAACGGCGAGCTTCTTCCGGATGAGGTCAGGCTGACAAAGTTCGGAAAGCTTTTGCGGAAGACCTCGCTCGACGAGCTTCCCGAGGCGTTCAATATTCTTTGCGGGGATATGAGCGTCGTCGGTCCGCGTCCGCTTTTCGTGAGCTATTTGCCGTATTATTCCGAGCGCGAGAAGCGCCGCCACGACGTACGCCCCGGTCTGACGGGCTTGGCTCAAATCAACGGAAGAAATGTAACTCAGTGGGATGAAAGGCTTGAAACCGACGTCAGGTATGTGGAGAACATCACTTTCCTCGGCGATTTGAAAATCGTCGGAAAAACGATCGTAAAGACGATCAAGCGTTCGGATGTATTGATGGGAAACGAAATCTCAGCGGGCAGACTTGATGTTGTGAGGAAGAAATAATACCATGAAAGTAAGTATTCGTAAGTTTCAAAAAGAGGATATTAAAAAGAAGGTTGAGTGGATCAACAATCCCGAGAACAACCGTTATCTTCATTATGATCTCCCGCTGGAATACGAAAAAACGCTTGATTGGTTTGAAAAGAATAAGGACCGCACCGATCGTTATGACGCTGTTATCGAGTGCGGCGGCGAGGCGGTTGGCCTGATCGGTCTGCTGTCTGTCGACCGGAAAAACAGTAAGGCGGAATACTACATATCAATGGGCGAGACCTCGGTAAAACGCAAGGGAGTCGCCTTCAGGGCGTCCCGGCTTTTGCTGGACTACGCTTTTCTGACCTTGAGATTAAACAAGGTCTATGCCTACACCGAAATCGATAATGTGCCTTTTCAGCGCTTGGCTGAAAGCTTGGGCTTTTTGCGCGAGGGCGTGCTTAAGGCGGATATTTATTCACGCGGAAGTTATGTTGACCGTATAGTCTACGGAATGTCCGTCCGGGATTTTCTTTCGCGCCGCGGCGGAACTCCCGTCGGATTTTTCGGAAATCTGGGGGAAAACCGCCTGTACGTCAAGCGCGAAGATTTGATCCCCTTTTCATTCGGAGGAAACAAGGCGCGCAAGGCTAAGCTCTTTTTTGAAGAGGTGGACGGCGGCGGATTTGACTGCGTTGTCACCTACGGCAGCGGCAGCTCAAATCATTGCCGCGTGGTTGCCAATATGTGTGCGCAGCGCGGGCTTGACTGCGTTGTGATCTCACCTCTGGAGGCGTCGGAGCGCACCTTCAACAGCGTTCTGATGGACGAATTCGGTGCGAGGATCATCTGTGTGCCCGTGAGCGAGGTTCACGATACTATCGAGAAAACCCTGGCGGAGCTCAGATCGTCGGGCAAAAATCCGTTCTTTATTCAGGGCGGCGGTCACGGTGACACGGGAACCCGTGCATACAGAGAGTGCTATGATGAAATAAAGAGTTACGAGGCAGAAAACAATTTATTTTTTGACTACATCTTCTTTGCCTCCGGCACCGGAACGACTCAGGCGGGACTTGTGTGCGGACAGCTTATTTACGGCGACGACAGAAAAATCGTCGGGATCAGCGTGGCGAGGAAAAATCCCTACGGCAGAAATGTCGTGCTCGACAGCGTGCGCAGCTTTTTGAAGGATGCTCCGGAAGAGGCGATACAGGCGAGTACGCATTTTGTTGACGGGTACGTCGGCGGAGGCTACGGGACATACGGCGACAAAATAAAAAATACTGTCAGGCGCGTGATGGTCAAATACGGCATTCCGCTTGACTCTACTTATACCGGCAAGGCTTTTTGCGGTATGGAGGAATACGTCAAAAGCAACGGCATTTCGGGCAAAAATATCTTGTTCATTCACACCGGCGGCACGCCGTTGTTCTTTGATTTTTTGAGGGGAACACACAATATATGACCATTTTATTGCTGAGCGCGGGTACGCGAAACAAAATCGTGCAGTATTTTCGGAGCGTTGAAGGCGTAAGGGTAGTTGCTACGGATATGCAGAAAACAGCGCCCGCGATTTACGAAGCCGACGCATTTTATATCGTTCCGAGAATCACCGACCCGGGCTATTTGGACATCATCTGCGATATATGCAGGAAGGAAAAGGTCGACGCGGTCCTTTCGCTGATCGATCCCGAGCTGGGACTTCTGGCGGCGAATGAGGACAGGTTCAGGCAGCTCGGAGTTACCGTTGTCGGCTCAAACAAAGAGCTCTGCGAACGGGCGCTCGACAAAATGCAGATGTACCGCTGGCTGGTGAGCCACGAATATCCGTGTGCTAAAAGCTATGTCGATAAAAAGGCGTTTTATCTCGACTTGCAAAATGATAAAATCAGCTATCCCGTATTTATTAAGCCTATTCGCGGCAGCGCCTCGATCGGCATTTCGGTGGTTGAGAATTCCTCGATGCTCGATTTCCTGTTTTCACACTTTAACGGGATGATGGTTCAGGAATATTTAAAAGGTCAGGAAATCGGCGCTGACGTTTATATAGATATGGTCTCGCATGAGGTCGTGTCAATTTTCACAAAGAAAAAACTGCTGATGAGGTCAGGCGAGACCGATAAATCGGTTTCCTTCAAGGATGAAAGGCTTTTTGAGCTGATTGAACGCTTTTGTAAAGAGAGCGGCTGGCTTGGTCAGATCGATATAGATTTGTTTGAGATTGACGGAAAATATTTTATTTCCGAGGTCAATCCGCGTTTTGGCGGCGGTTATCCCCACGCGTATGAATGCGGATGCAACCATATGAAAATGATAGTTAACAATTTGCGCGGAATACCGAATCGCAGGGCGATAGGAGCCTACGATGAGGGGATTTATATGATGAAGTATAATGAGATAAGAGTTGATAAACTGTGAATCGTTTCTTAGATTATAAGGTTATCCCCGCACTTCCAAAACTAGTATGGATGGTAAAAATTAAAAAAGATGACCCGTGTATCGAGGTGATCTGCGGCAGCAAGGTTGAGCGCGAAAAGAATTTTTTCGTCGCCGGTGTTTGGGACGGCACTTTTTCGGAGGCCGGATTTGACGCTTCCGAAGTGTTTTACGGAACGGGCGCCAAGCTGAGCTCCGGAGGAGTAACGCTCGTTACTCCGTCTCACTCGATTGAGCGCGTGATGGTCTATAAAGATTACAGTCAGATCACCGCTTCAAATTCTTTCCCGTTCTTACTGGAGTACAACGGCTTAAAGCTGGATAATAAAATAAATCAATACGAAAAGATTCTTTGTTCGCTGCTGGGTGGCTACAACAAAATTCAGACCGATATTCCCCTGGAGGGGAACAATACGGTCCTGCAGTATATAGTCAGCAATATCACCATAGATTTTGATCTGAATGTTTCGGCAGAAAGACGCAGAAAGCTGTCGCCGTTCCGTTCATTTGACGAGTATCGCTCGCGTCTTGCCGCGATGCTCGGAAGATTGCGCGAAAACTCTGTTTCCGCAAACAGAAAAAATTCATCATTCGGAATGGCGGCGACTATTTCAAGCGGATACGATTCTCCGGCGTGCGCTGTTTTGGCGAAAGAAGCAGGCTGCACAAGGGTGCTCTCACTCTCGGGCTCACGGTACGATGAGGACGATGGCTCGGACATCGCTCGGAAAATCGGATTCACCGAAATAATCAGGCGACAATGCGGATCGTACAGGGATAAGCCCGGATGTATCGACGCCGAATACATTTCAAGCGGAGAACCGGGAACGGAAATGCAGTTCTGTGTTTTCGAGGATATGTTTGCCGACAACCTGGTGTTCTTCGGTTCACGAGGAAGCTATTGGGAGAGATCCTTTGAAATGACCGAGGATTTTGAAATGCACGGTTATTTTTATTACGAAACAGGCGTAAGCTGGACGGAAAACGCCCTGAGGAACGGATATATCCCTATCCCGCTTCCCGCCTACGGCGCTTCGGTCTGCAACTCGGTCAAGGCAATCAGCAATTCCGAAGAAATGAAACCGTGGACGCTCGGAACAAAATACGATAAACCCATTCCGAGACGTATCGTTGAAAGCGCCGGCGTGAGCCGTGAAAGCTTCGGCC
>ONIJ01000129.1 GCA_900317875.1 uncultured Eubacteriales bacterium | reverse complement strand
GCGCCGGCTAATAACGCCTACAATCCTGCCCAGGCACCGGCTAATAACAATTACAATCCTGCTCAGGATCCGTATTCTTACAGGTATCAGCCTCAGCAGCAAAATTTCAGACCGCAAGCTGCTGCAAAGCCGCTGTCTCCGCCGGTAAAGACCAAGCCGGTTCAGCGGGTATTTTCGATTATTTTAAGCATACTGATTTTCTCCATAACTACAAGTATTGCATTTATTGTGATTTCAAGGGCGACTTTCAGCTCTAAAAGCGTCAAAGACGCTTCAAAATCCGGTCAGATCAGCGATATTACAATTACCGAAAACGGTAAAGAAAAGAAGCTCGCCGAGTATCTCCTCGGCAACATCAACAAGGACGTTGTCAGAGATTACAAGATCGACGAGGAAAAAATCAAGACCATCCTCAACAGCTCGGAAGTAAAGTCGATAATTACCGATCTGACTGTTGACTACACTCAGCTTTTTGTATACGGTAAGGATTCCGCATACCTCAACGAAGACTCTATAATGAAAGATATACAGTCTGTTGATCAAGTTGTATATAAAAATACAGGCTATCGCTTCTCGTCAAAGGATTACAGCGATATTCGCAAGGATTTGCAGAACGGAGGAAAGTATTCCTTCCTCACCGAGTCAGGTCTTAAAAACGACGTTTTCAAGGGCGCTGACCCCAAGGTGTTCTCACTGCTTTTCTCAATTCCGCTTCTCATTATTCTGATCATAATTGACCTCGGATTGATTTTTGTAATATTCTTAATCAACAAGTGGAAATTAAAGCTTCCGTTTACCGTTCTCGGTATTTCGTTTATGGCTTTCGGTTTCATTACTCTCTGTTATTCGCTTGTAGCGTTCATTTTGTCATCCGTTTTCAACATTTATATCGTCAGCGGACTCATCACTTCCGCAGCGGTAGGAAACCTTATTTTCGGATTGGTTTTCCTCGCCTTGGGCGTTGTGATGTTCATCCTTTCAATAAAGTTCAGAAAACGCGACAATTTAGCGTTAAAGCAGTTTAAAGAACAGCAGGGTGCATAAATTATTCAAAAAGGCAGGCGCCAATGACGGTGCCTGCCTTAATCGTATCCATATTAATTTTTCAAAGCCTGAATAGGAGCGGGTATCCGTCCGCCTCTGTTGATAAACACCTCGGGAGAACCTGCTCTTACGGGCATTACGGGACCTGAGCCGAGAAGTCCGCCGAACTCGAGCACGTCGCCCGCTTTTCTTCCCACAGCGGGGATCAGCCTAACCGCAGTGGTTTTTGAGTTGACCATACCGATAGCCGCTTCGTCGGCGATTATTGCAGAAATAGTTTCTGCGGTGATGTCGCCGGGCACAACGATCATATCCAGTCCGACCGAGCAAACTGCGGTCATACTTTCGAGCTTGGTAATATCAAGATGACCGCTCTGTGCCGCCGCGATCATACCCGCGTCCTCGGAAACGGGAATAAACGCGCCGCTCAGTCCGCCTACGTGGCTGGAGGCCATAACTCCGCCCTTTTTAACGGCGTCGTTCAAAAGCGCAAGAGCCGCTGTGGTGCCGTGGCAGCCGCACTTCTCCAAACCCATCTCCTCAAGGATGTAAGCCACGCTGTCGCCGACTGCGGGAGTGGGAGCGAGGGAGAGGTCAACGATTCCGAAGGGAACGCACAGACGTTTGCTGGCTTCCTTTGCAACGAGCTGTCCCATTCTTGTGATCTTGAAAGCGGTTTTCTTGACCATATCGGCAATTTCGGTAATGTCCTTGCCGGCGCCGTCCTTGGCAAGAGCCGCTCTTACGACTCCGGGGCCCGAAACTCCTACGTTGATCACGGTATCAGCCTCGCCGACACCGTGGAAAGCGCCCGCCATAAAGGGATTGTCCTCGGGAGCGTTGCAGAACACAACGAGCTTCGCCGCGCCGATGCAGTTCCTGTCAGCGGTTATTTCGGCGGTCGTCTTGACGACCTTGCCCATCTTTTTTACTGCGTCCATATTGATGCCCGCCTTGGTGGAGCCGATGTTGACCGACGAGCAGACAAAATCAGTTTCGCTGAGCGCCTGCGGGATGCTCTCGATAAGGGCGTAATCGCCGCTTGCGAAGCCCTTCTGAACAAGAGCGGAGTAGCCGCCGATAAAGTTGACTCCTAGCTCCTTTGCCGCCTTGTCGAGCGCGTAAGCGAATTTTACGACGTTTCTGCTCTGACACGGAGCCGCCACCATACCGATAGGGGTAACGGACACGCGCTTGTTGATGATAGGAATACCGTACTCGCGCTCAATATCCTCGCCTGTTTTAACCAAATCCTTGGCGCTGCGCATAATCTTGTCATACACCTTAGTGCACGCCTTGTCGATGTCGTCGTCAAAGCAGTCAAGCAGCGAAATGCCCATGGTTATGGTTCTCACGTCGAGGTTTTCGTTGTCAATCATATTGATTGTTTCAAGAATATCTTTGGTTTCAAGCATATTTCTGTCCTCACTAAATCTTATGCATACTGTTGAAGATGTCTTCATGCATAACGTGAATCTTGGTGTTGGTTTCTTTGCCGACCGCGTTAAGATTCTCTCTGAGCTGCTCAAAGCCGACAGAAGCCTTGTCAATTTCAACCAGCATAATCATCGCAAACATATCCTGAAGCACGCTCTGGGTAACCTCGACGATGTTCACATTCGCCTTTGCACACGCGTCGGAAACCTTTGCGAGGATTCCTACGGTGTCCTTACCGATAACGGTGATAATCGCTTTCATATTGACCTCCT
>ONIJ01000234.1 GCA_900317875.1 uncultured Eubacteriales bacterium | reverse complement strand
GCCTGGGCAGGATTGTAGGCGTTATTAGCCGGCGCGGTATTGTTGACAAAATTATTATTGCCGGTGTTTTGTCCCTGAGCCGGTTGGGTAAATCCCTGATCGGCAAGCGAAGCTCCGCACTTCGGGCAAAACTTTGAGAAACCTTGGATCTGGTATCCGCATTTTTCGCAAAACATATTAATCCTCCTTTGATATTATAATACATTTTTGCAGAATTATTTTATCATATTTTGTACAAAAAATCAATACTAAAATACGAATTCATTTTCCGGATTTTAATATTTTATCTGCTGCAAGCATCACGCCGAGCTTTCCCCCGTGAAAATTCAAACCGCCCTGCATCCATACGGCGTAGGGCTCGCGGAGCGGAGCGTCTGCGGAAAGCTCGATAGAGCTGCCCAGAGTGAATGCTCCCGCAGCCATTATTACCTGACTTTCATAACCCGGCATATCGGAAGGCACGGGCACTACAAAGCTGTCGACAGCCGAGCCCGCCTGGATTCCTTCACAGAAGCGGCAGAGCTTTTCTTCGTCGCCGAGCATAATGAGCTGTATGATGTCTCCCCTGTCATCGGAATATCCGGGAGCGGTTTCAAAGCCGAGGATCTCAAACAGCGCCGATGCGAACACCGCGGTTTTGAGCGCCTCGCCTGTCACGTGAGGCGCGTGATAGGCTCCCATAAACAGCTCCCGGTTATTGCCGAGAGTCGCTCCGATTTCCTTGCCTGTTCCGGGAGTCGTAAGCCTGTAAGCACACATTTCAACCAAATCGTGCCTGCCCGCGATGTAGCCTCCCGTGGGAGCGATGCCTCCGCCCGCGTTTTTGATCAGCGAGCCCGCCATAATATCCACTCCGACGGTGAGCGGCTCAACCTTGTCGATAAATTCGCCGTAGCAGTTGTCGAGCATTATTATTGACTTGGGCGACGCCTTTTTTGAGATGTCGCAGATTTTCTTGATTTCGCGCCAAGTCAGCGTGGGACGCGTGCTGTAGCCGCGGGAACGCTGGATGTAGACCATTTTCGGCTGCTTTTCGGTGATGTCCTTTTCGATCTGAACATAGTCGGGCGTGCCGTCGGGCAAAAGCTCCGTCATTTCAAAACGGATGTCAAAATCCTTGAGGGAGCCGGGATAACTGCCTTCAATGCCGATAGCCGAGCGGATGGTGTCGTAGGGCATTCCCGTAACGCTGAGCATAATATCCTTCGGGCGAAGCATTCCGAACAGCGCTACCGTCAGCGCGTGGGTGCCGCTTACAAAATTGTGGCGCACAAGGGCGTCCTCGGCGTCAAAGACAAAGGCGTAAACCCTGTCGAGCGCGTCTCGGCCGAAATCGTCGTAGCCGTAGCCCGTTGAGCCGCTGAAATAGCTTTCCCTAACGCCCGCGTTCTGGAAAGCCTTGATCATTTTTATCTGGTTGTATTCCTGAATTCCGTCAATTTCCTTCAGCTTTTCGGCGCACAGCTCCATTGCCTGCTCCGAAGCCTTGACGACTCTTTCATCTATATCAAAAAATTGCATATTATTATCCTTTATACTCTCTCCAGCTTCCGCATTCCTCAAAGCCGAGGCGGTTATAGAAGCCTGCGTTCGCGTTTTCGGCGCGGTTTAAAAAAACTGTTTTGTTCTCGGAAACAAGTTGGTTCACAATATGGCAGACAATGCGTGAGCCGCAGCCTTGACGGCGGTATTCGGGGGCGCAGGCGACAGCTCCGAGCACTGCTCCGTCGCCGCTCTCGGCAACTGTCATCGCGATCGCCGCGAGCTCCCCGCCTTCGACAAGTCCGCAAAGGCGCATTGCGCCGTGACGCAGCTTGTGGTTGACGTCGACGTAAAAATCCTCAAATGCGGGAGGCGTGAAGTTTTTATCCGCGCATTTTTCGATCAATTTGTATGCCTCTCTGATGTCAGGATTCACAAACACCGAGCCGCTCTCGGAAATCTCAATCGGAGATTCGGTTTTCATTACAACTCCTGTCGACGACTCTCCCGCGAAATCAAGCTCATATTTTCCGCTCAGAAGAATGCCAGTCGCGCCGGAAATGCGCAAAAATGAGGAGATCTCACGCAGATCGCTTTTTTCGGTGAGAAACAGAATGAAGTTTGAGCCGTTGCGCGCTATCGCTCCGACGCAGGCGCCGTGTTCGTCGCAGGTCATCCAGTAATCGACGAACGCCAGATCGGGACTGTAGCTGTTATAAAGCGAGATTATTCGGCAGGCAAATGAATCGCCGTCTGAGAGCTTTGTTACCGCGCTGATAAAATCGGGAGCTTCAACAGAGGAAATTATCATCGGTTCAGCTCTCCTCCCGCGATTTTCTCCGCAGCAAGCCTTACAAGCACCGAAACGCTCTCGCAGTCAGCGATCGAAGCGACGGTTGACGGTGCGTGAAGATAACGGCAGGCGAGCGAAATTGCCAGAGTGCGCACTCCGCCTCGGCTCTGATGAATAGCTCCCGCGTCGTTTCCGCCTGCTACGGCACGCTTATACTGAGCCTTGATTCCGTTTTTATCGGCTAAATCAAATGCGAGCGAGGTCATTTCCCTGTCGTAGATCGTGCGCCTGTCCATAACCGAGATGACCGCGCCTTCACCGAGACGGCAGACCTGCTTTGTTTTTTCAACTTCGGGAATTTCGGCTGAGGTCGTTGTTTCAACTACGATGGCAAACTGAGGGTCAACCGTGTACGCCGCGACCTTTGCGCCTCTGAGTCCGACTTCCTCCTGAACGGCGAAAACGAAATCCATATCGTATTCCTGATCGGATTTGATCATTTCAATCAGCACAAGACAGCCGAACCGGTCGTCGATCGCCTTTGAGTTGATTGTGAAGCCGTTTTTAATAAAATCGCCTGCGTAGGTCACACTGTCGCCGGGCGAAACATATTCGAGCGCCTGATCGGCGGAGTCGGCTCCGATGTCAATGTACATCTCGCTGTAATCGGGAATATTTTGGCTCTCCTCGCCCTTGCAAAGGTGAATAGGTTTTACGCCGATGACGCCCGCAAGTCCGTTTTTGCCGACTTTTACCTGCTTTCCGGGCAAAACGCGCCTGTCTATTCCGCCGACCTCGTCAAATTTCAGAAAGCCGTCGGAGGTCACGTCGGTCACCATAAGACCGACCTCATCCATATGAGCCGAGAGCATAAGACGGCTTTTTGCGGGCTGTCTGCCCTTTTTATGTACAATTATATTGCCGAGGTTGTCAACTCTGTACTCGGCAAAGTTCTTTATTTCTTCGATAATAAGCGAGCGCACCTCTCCCTCGTCGCCGGAGATCCCGCGCGCCCCGCAAAGTTGTTTAAGAAGGTTCATATCAATCATTGAAGGCACCTCCGCGGTTGATGTAGGCGGCTATAAGCCTGGCGGTATTCTCGACGTCGCCGATCGAAATAACCTCGACCGGAGTGTGCATATATCGCTGAGGCACGGAAATCACTGCGGTTTTGACGCCGCTTTTTGTAACGGCGATGTGATCGCCGTTTGTGCCTGTAGCGCCCGCGATCGGTTCGAGCTGATATGGGATCTCTTCTTCCTTTGCGAGTTCAATCAGCTTGTGTGACATCTCCTTGCTGAGCACGGATGAAATGCAGATCATCGGGCCCTTTTCGAGAGCGATTTTTCCGTACTGTCCCGACACGTCGGGCTGTGAGGCAAAGCTGACGTCAACAGCAATTGCTTCATCCGCTCCGATCGAAAAAGCCCCTGTTTTTGCTCCGGTTCCGAAGGTTTCCTCCTGAGCGCTGAACAGAAAAACGACCTTGTATTTATCGGTATCGATAAGCTCGGCAGCGCGAAGAAGCGCCGCGGCACCGCAGCGGTTGTCGAGCGCCGGCGAAGTGATTTTTCCTCCCAACAGCTTTTTCGGCTGCGCGGCAAAGGTCAGGGCATCGCCGATTTTCAGCTTTTTTCGCAATTCATCTGCAGGCAGGCCGAAATCCACCCATACTTTGGAAATGGGCGTTGCCTTGTCCTCCTTGCCGTCGGTCAGATGCGGAGGCAGACAGCACACAGTGCCCTTCATTCCGTTTTCGGCGGCGAGCACGCAGTCGTGCAGAACTCTTGCGTCGATACCGCCGAGCTTGTCCACCTTGACAAAGCCCTCGTCGCTGATGTCGGTGATGAGCAGACCTATGCGGTCGATATGCGCGTCGAGAAGGAGCGTTTTATCGGCGTTTTCGTTTCCGAGAACAGCGAAAAGATTTCCGTTGGAGTCGGAATATGCCTTTGTCTGCGGCGGCAGATATTTTTTCACTACTTCAGCCGCCGACTGCTCCCCGCCGGAAACGCCGAACGCGGAGCACAGTTCAAAAATCAGTTTTTCAAGATCCATTATTCTTACACCAAACCGTTGACGATTGACTTGAAGTGATTTCCTCTCTCTTCAAAGTTGCGATAAAGTCCGAAGCTCGCGCTCGCGGGAGAAAGCGACACTATATCGCCCTCAACAGCGTTTTGAGCGGCGGCGGCAACGGCCTCCTCCATATTGGTTACGTTGATTATTTTGATGGCGTCATCGCTGTAATTATCGGCTTCTTTTACAGCCTTTTCGATCTTGGGAGCGGTGTCGCCGAGCAGAACGAGAACCTTGACCTTGTTGTTGATTACGGGACCGAGCGGCTCATAAGGAATGTGTTTGTCGTAGCCGCCGGCGATGATGATGATTTTCTCATCGTAGAGCGAGAGAGTTCCGAGCGCGGTTCTTGTTGGGCTTGAAGCGATGGAGTCGTTGTAGTATTTGACGCCGTTGAACTCGCGGACAAACTCCGCGCGGTGAGCGACGCCGCCGAAGGTTTTGGCTACGCTTACGATCGTTTCAACGTCTGCGATGCCCCATACCGCCGAAATCGCGGCGAGGTAGTTTTCGACATTGTGCATACCTGGGATTTTGATGTCGCGGTAATCCATTATTTCAGTCGTCTTGCCGTAGTCGCTGTAGACGATTTTGGTTCCGTCGAGGTACGCGCCGTTAAAGAGCTTCTCTTTTACTGAGAACTTCGCAAGCCCGCCGCGGACGCTCTCGGAAAAGCTGTTTGAAATCTCGTTGTCGAGGTTGAGCACCGCCTTTGAAAAGGCGTTCTGATGGAGCACGATGTTCTTTTTGGAGTCGATGTACTCCTGCATATCCTTGTGGATATCGAGATGATTCGGCGCGAGGTTTGTCACGACCGCAATGTCGGGGCTCTTTCGCATTGAGATGAGCTGGAAGGACGAGAGCTCGACGACAGCGAAGTCGTCGGAACCGACTGTCTCGATTTCAGGCAAAAGCGGCTTTCCGATATTGCCGCCGAGATGGACGGTTTTTCCTGCCGCTTTAAGGATTTCGGAAATGATCGTGGTGGTTGTGGTTTTGCCGTCAGAGCCGGTGACGGCGATAGTTTTGCAGGGACAGAGGTCGAAGAACACCTCCATTTCAGAGGTGAGCACAACTCCGTTTTCCCTGAGCTTTACGAGTTCATCCTTATAGAAGGGTGTTCCCGGACTGCGGAAAACGATGTCTGCTTCGATGTTTTCGAGATAGTTGTCGCCGAGGATGAGCTGAGCGCCGTACTCCTTTGCCTTTACGCCGTTTTCGCCGAGCGAATCAAAGTCCTTTCGGTCGCAGGCGACTACATTGGCACCCTTTTCGGCAAACTGGCGGATAAGCGGAAGATTGCTGGTCCCGATGCCGATAAAGGCGACTGTTTTTCCTTTTACTGAATCAAAAAACGCTTTGGTTGTCATATTATCATATCCCTCTTTACAGAAATTTACATACGTTAATATTATACTAACAAACTTGAAAAATTTCAACCGTATTGCAATAATAATTGAGAAATGTTACAATATAGGCGGAATAGCGGAGGTATTGCTATGCTTAATGATTTTATTATCGCCGATAAGAGCGTTAAAAAGCCGATGTACAGGCAAATATATCTGTCGATCAGGCAGGCTATCGAAAACGGCACGCTTAAAAAGGGAAGCCGTCTGCCCTCTATCAGAGCTCTGAGCGCCGAAAAGAATATTTCAAAAACTACCGTGACGAGCGCCTATGACCAGCTTTGCGCCGAAGGGTATGTTATGAACAAGCCTCAGAGCGGATACTATGTGGCTGCGGAATTTGAGAACCGTCCCAAGGCGGCGGACATCTTCTCAAAGCGGGAGTCGGAGAGCCGCTATTATGAGTATGATTTCAGCGGAAAGAGCATTGACGAGAAGATAATCGACCTCGCCGAGTGGAAAAAATGCATTAAGGATATTGTGAACCGCAACTACCTTCTTACGAGCTACGGAGACGTTCAGGGCGAGGAAGCGCTGCGCGAGGCGCTTCAGAAATACGCGCTCGGCACGCGAAGCGTTAACGCGAGATCGGACAATATCGTTGTGGGAGCGGGTACTCAGGCTATCCTGTTTTTGCTGTGCTCGCTGATCGGTTACGGCAAAAAAATCGCTCTGGAGCGCGGAGGCTACGTGCAGTCGGAGCTCGTGTTCAGAAGTTTTAACTATGAAGTAAATTACTATGACTGCGATGAGTACGGAGTCACTATTAATTCTCTGGAAGAAATAAAACCCGACGCTATCCTGATCAATCCGAATTTTTCCGGAACACGCGGCGATAATATGCCGGTCACACGCAGACTTGAGATGATTGAGTGGGCAAAAAAGAACGGCGCTCTCATTATTGAGGACGACTACAACGGCGAGCTGCGCTACAGCACGCTTCCCGCTCCCTGCGTCCAGAATTACGATCCCGAAAACACCGTGTATATAGGTTCGTTTTCAAAGGTGCTGCTGCCGTCGGTGCGCATCGGATATATGGTGCTGCCGCAGACGCTGACGGAAAAATACAACAGCGTAAAGGGCTTGATGAACCAAACCGCCTCCAAGACGGAACAGCTTGCGCTCGCGCGGTACATCAGCGGCGGAAAAATTGACGTCCACCTGAGAAAAGCGCGCAGAGTTTATCTTGAAAAGAGCAAAAGGATGCTTGAAGCAATTGAAAAATATCTGCCCGACGCCAAAACCAGGCTGAACGAAACCTCGCTATATCTGACCTTGTATTTTCCTTACGCGGTTGACGTCAAAAAAGCTGTTGAGCTGCTTAAGCAGAAATCCGTGAGGCTCAAAAACGATATTCGCGGAGACGGAGCATTCGCGCTGAGCTTTTCGGGAATTTCCGAGGATAAAATCGACGACGGTATAAGGCTGTTCGGCGATACAATCAAAGAACTGATGTAAAACGGCGTGTTCCTGATTTCGGAACACGCCGCTGTTTGTTTTATTTATCAAATGCGATTTGAGCGTTATCAATCCGGCAGTAGGTTTTACCGTCCTCCTCATAGGTGATAAACTTTCCGCCGATTGTAATGGGTGCTGCGATCTTGGGATAATCCTCGGGATAGCTGTGCTCGCCCTCCCATGTGAACTCTATTCCCTGCTGACAGCAGGCGGTGGCGTCCGCGATTACGCAGGAGTAGTATAGAATTTCCGTGTCGGGATTGATGAAAACGTCAAAAGTTCCGTTCGCCTTAACGGTTTTTCCCTCGTAATTCTTCGGATCGGTGACCATTGCATAAACGGTTGAGTAAACCATATTGCTGTTAAGCTTTGTCAAATCGACGTCGGCGCTGTAGTCGAGGTCGGGATAGCTTATTCCCTTTGCGGGAGTCGTGTCTTTTTCCTGGGACTCCTTTAAAATATCGTTGATAGTCTTTTTGCTGGTCTGATTTGCCTTGTTCAGGGTTTCCTTGGTTGTGCCGCAGCCGGCAAGAACGGCTGCAAACAGGCAGATCGCCATACAGACCGAAACGATTCTTTTCATCGCTTAACTCCTCCTTACCGCGCCGACAAATGAAAATACGCTGAAGGCGGCGATATTGACAGCAACGATCGTGGAGCCGACGGGCGTGCTCCAGAGGATGGAGATCAGTATTCCGAGAGTCGCGCAGACAACCGAAAGACAGGCGGAGCAGATCGTGACTGCCTTGAAGCTCTTGAGCAGGCGCATTGCCGAAAGCGCCGGAAAAATAATGAGCGCCGAAATCAGCAGCGATCCCACGAGGTTCATAGAAATTACGATGATCACCGCAATGATGATCGCGATAAGCAGATTGTAAACATTGGCGTTTGTGCCCGTTGCGGTGGCAAAGTCCTCGTCAAAGGTGACGGAGAATATTTTGTTGTAGAACAGAATGAACACCGCAACAACGATGATCGAAACGATTATGCAGAAGTTGACCTCGCTTTTGCTGAGCGTGAGTATCGAAAGCGAGCCGAACAGAGTCGAGCACACATCGCCCGAAATATTAGCGGACTTCGGGAACACATCGAGATTCATCAGAAGATAGCCTATCGCGAGCGCTCCTACAGAAATCATAGCAAGCGCCGCGTCGCCCTTGACCTTGGCGTTCTTGCCTGTCCGAAGCAGAAGAACAGCGCTGATTATTGTGATGGGCATTACTATAAGCATATCGTTTGAAGCGTCGATATACGGCTTCATTCCGCTTACGAGCGCGCCCGTGATCGAGGACACCGCCATTGCTCCGAAGGCTACGTGCGACAGTCCGTCGCCGATGAACGAGAATCGCTTCAGCACGAGCGTTACGCCGAGCAGAGAAGCGCAAAGAGCGACGAGAACTCCGACGATGAGGGCGTAGCGCACCTGCGGAAACTCAAAGTAGTATGAAAGGGTTTCAATAATTTCCACGGTAGCCCTCCCCTCTTTCACTCAGCATTTTGAGGTAATCGTTTTTGGGACCGAAAAATATCTCGTTACCGATGTAGAGAATGCGGTTTGAGTATTTCAGCGCCGCGCCGATGTCGTGTGAAATCATAATTATTGTAATGCCGTGCTCGGTGTTGAGCTTGTTGATGAGCTCGTACATTTCCTCGGTCACTTTCGGATCGAGTCCCGCGACAGGCTCGTCGAGCAGAAGCATCTGCTTTGTGGCGCACAGAGCTCTTGCCAGCAGCACGCGCTGCTGCTGACCGCCAGAAAGCTCGCGGTAGCAGCGCCTTTTCAGATCGGCAATTCCCATCAGCTCGATGTTTTCATCGGCTTTTTTCTTTTGCTCCTTTGAATAAAACGGGCGAAAGCCGCATTCTCCCTGAAAGCCCGAGAGAACGATCTCCCTGACCGAGGCGGGAAAATCCTTCTGGATCGAGGTCTGCTGAGGAAGGTACCCGATTTTCTTTCGGTTCAGCCCATCGCCTGTGGAAACTTTTCCATTCATCGGCTTGTGGAGCCCGAGAATTGTTTTCATCAGTGTAGTTTTACCCGAGCCGTTTTCTCCGAGAATACAGAGATAATCTCCCTTGTTGACGGAAAAGCTCAGATTTGAAAGAATCACCTGACCCTCATATCCGAGAGTCAGGTCGTTACATATTAGCTGTGGCATATCATGCTCCT
>ONIJ01000116.1 GCA_900317875.1 uncultured Eubacteriales bacterium | reverse complement strand
TGTTCTCGGACGTGGACGAAGCGGCAACGCCGACGGTTACTCATAAGCAGTATTTGAAGCTGACGGAGTATCTGAAAGTAAAACAGAATCACTTCACGCTTAACAAACATCACTGAGCCTCCTTCGCTGTTTTAAATGCCGAGGAGCCTAAGAGGTTCCTGAGCAGAATTTTCCGGCTCTGTTTGTACTCGTCCCCGATAAAACCGAGACGGAGCAGGAAACAGCGGAAGGCGTACGTCTCATTGTCCACCGGGCGTTCCTTTACGACTACGCGCTTTGCGTTCTTCGCCATTTTTACAAGCAGTGCGGCGAGCTGCTGATAGGCTTTTATTTCCTCGGGCTTGCTGTCTGCGCTGAACCAGGGAAAACAAATCCCGTCCTCCGTTCGCTCGATGACCGGGCACTCAATGCCGAGCGCGTGTTTGAACAGCGTCTGCTTTGAGGTGATGATGTCCTGTGCCTTGTCAAAGGTCTCGGTGTCATTCTCATCAACTGCGATTGTGATTTCCAAACGCTGCGGCCGTTCGCTGTCTTCAGCCTCAAACCCCTGCGCGTCAAGATAGTCGAGCAAATCCTCAATCTCCTCTGTATCCGCACGGTCGTCAAAAATGAGGTTGCTGTTGCGGTCGATGGTGTAAAAGTCCACCCGGTAGGCGAATGTCGGCGCGCCTATATATTCGAGCTCCCGCTCAAGGTGATCGGCGATCGCCTTCGCCAGCCGTTTTCTGTCTTTGCCTGCTGCCTTATACCTGATTGTCATTAAGATGACCTCCTTTAAATTTGGTAGTCACATATTACCGTCACGGCGGGAGGTTATCAAGGGTGATTATTACAGAATAATGTAGAAGTATTTTGTGACTATTACTCCGTATCTGACAAACAGCAATTACGTTTCAAAACTTCGATCGCTGTGTCGCAGGCTTCCTCAACCTCACCGCCGGGATATTCCTTTTTTACCGCTTCGAGATATTCTATTACACGCTCAATCAACATAAACATCACCTGCGTTATTATGAAAATATACAATGCCTGACAGTACAAAGACCACATTGTTCAGGCAAACACCGTTGCCCCAGAGCTTATACTCAGCTGAATCAGAATACGGGTTCTTCAGCCATTTCCTGATTTGATTAGATGATTTAGGTTTGCCATCCGGGTTAACAGTCTGCCGCCATGTTTCAAACACCTTATACCAGAAATACATCTCTTCATCGGTAGGCTTTTCCGTGCCGAGGTCTGAACACCACCAGTCGGGAAATCCCTGCAGCCTTGCGCACTCGGTCGGAGTCAGTCTGCGCACGATGTAATACGGTTCTTCACAGGCTGTCGGAGGGTCCTTGTAGTCGGTTGCGACAAGCGTGTTCACTTTATCCTCTTCAGCAAAGGTGTGATAGGAGTTTTTGCTTGTGGAGTACACGGGATGAGCGACCGCGCCGGGGCCTTTCGCTACCATAGAGGGTTCAAGCTCCTTTTTGATTGAAATATCAAACTTGGCGTTCTGTCCCATGTTGTATGTCGCCCTGTCGATTCCGTAAGCAACCGCGTGTCTGTCGGCGGAGTCAAGAGTAAAAGATACATCTTCATTTACTCCACTGCCTTGAGGACCGTTTTCATCCTTTCGTCCAATCATAGAGCCCTGGATTGAAACAACAGCCACACCGCCCTGGTTGTTAGCGGGAGAGTTCCCGCCGGTATCAATCGTTCTCGCTGTATCTGTTTCATAGATATTTGCTCTGATATTTCTCGTTCCGAGGGAGGTTAATCTCACATCAAACGCTTTTTTATCTTCAACCACGAACGGCTGATTGTTGCCGCCTGTGCCGAAGGTAGAAAGCACCGTCTGTGATACATCGTGCGGTCCGGTATATCTGCTGTCCTGACTGTGGTTTTCAAATACAGCCGCCGGAACCGTACCGGCTCTGAGTGTCGGTGACTTTTCCTTTTCAAACCCGACCGACCTTGCCTTTGCCGAGTGTTCCGTGCAGAACCCCGCCGACTCAGTTACGATAGGCGGATGATGAGCCTGAGCTCTAAGGGTTGACGTAACACCATCGGTTATGTCCATACGGCTGCCGCCCTGATCGTTCAGGCACAGCCCGCTTGCCTCTCCAGAGCAGCTTTCAGCATCGGCGGCAGTTGCTTTCCACGAACGGCGGCTCTTCTCAAGATACCCTGACACGCCTTCGGACTCAAACAGTATTTTTCCGGCGCGTTGACCTGTAAAATCTGCGACAAGGTAGATGCGTTTTCTTCTCTGGGGAACTCCCCAATACTGCGCGTCCAGGACTCTCCATGCAACGGAGTAATCATTTCCCAGGATTTCTCCTGCCTGCTCCCATTTTGTAGGCATAGGAACATCAGCGGTTTCGTCTTTAACGGAGCAGACGCTGTCGAGCACCGCTTTGAAGTCTTTTCCTTTGTTTGAGCTGAATCCGCGATGACGTAAGCGGAAAACTGAACCGAATAGGATACATATAGAATCCGCTGGTTCCCACCTAATAAAAGATGTGGAAATCAGCGATTTTTTGCTTTATATATTTGAATTTTAATTTTTGTAAGTTTATAAATTAGCATTCTTTATTTTTTGCTCCGAATGTGTTTTAATCAAAACAAAGTATAACCCTTGTGATGTGAACCGTTTGAAAATAGTTTATTTACAAATTAACACACCTCTTAAAGGCGCATGATAAAAAATTTCAAGCCGAGAGCGGAGTGATCCGTTCCTGGCTTGATTGTATTTATGCTATCGGTTTTCCTATCCCTTCGGTTGCTTCCATTTAAGCAAAATAACGCTGAATGTCGAAATGCTCATAGGATTTTTTCATTTTCATCCCTCCGAGAGTATATGATTCCTTTGCTGCATCGATTATATCAATTCGGAAAAAGCGTGTCAATCAGAAAGCTACGGATAACCAGATGAAAATCTTGATTTT